>DATBVZ010000452.1:0-5244 GCA_036515095.1 Cyclobacteriaceae bacterium
TAAATTAAAAAGCGGATCTGCCGCTGCAGTCCGCTCAGGGAAACGCGATTTCTTCACTTAGAACCTGACCTTCAGCCCGGCATTCCAGGTCCGCCCGAATCCATAGTATACGCGGTTTCGGATACTGCCGTTCTCCGAACCCGGGATGAGCTCATCCTGGTCATCGGATGAGTCGTACAACAGGTTGGATTCCGACTCCGCGATGTACTCCTCATCAAACACATTGTTTATGTTGAGTCTTGCTGTTACATCAAGACCGGCCAGCGCAAAACTGTAGGAGAGGCCCAGATCAACAAGGCTGTAGGAGGGCAGCTTCCAGGCCTGGTTGCTTTCAAGTACATACGCTTCCACCTCATCGGCAAGATCGAAATTTGCGTAGATGTTATCCGCTGTGTAGTAGGTGCCGTATACGCTTAAACCATCCACTATTTGATAGTCGAGGCCGAGACTGAATACGGTCTGGGCGGCATCCGGTACTTTAACGTCTTTCATCTGCAGGGTAATTTCCTCCGCATGTTCAGAAAGCTGAAGGTCCTCAGGCGTCCATACAGCGTTGAAGTTTTCTTTATACCTCCAATTGGCCAGCGTTACCATCCCGGTTATCTTCAACCGGTCTACGGGACTTGCAACGAAATCAATCTCAATGCCCTGATGGAGCTGGGATATGTCGGTGAAATTTACATTGCCATCGACCTGCGTAGGTGTGCCGTCTATAAGAACCTCACGGGTGAGGCTCTCCGATACCTGCCGGTTTCCCCACTCCGTGTTGTAAAGGTTGAGGTTGGCGCTGAAGTATCGGGTGCGGTAACCGTAGCCAAATTCGATAGCACTCACATTTTGATTGCTGGCATCCGGATTCACATCGTTGCGGAAGTTGACAAATACATTGTCAAATATGGGTTGCCTCGAGAAGTATCCCCCGTTGACGAATACATTGTGGTTGCCGTCGATGTTATAGTTCAAGCCAGCTTTAATGGTTCCCCCCAGAAAATTCTCCCAATCCGACTCCTGCTCAGGATCGTCGTCCTCATAGATAAAATAGTCAATGCGTTTGAATCCCTGGTTTGAGCCGGAGAAGGAGGCAAATGCGGAAATTCCGCCGGATGAATATTCAACTTGTGAAAACAGTCCGATCCAGTTAACCAGTCCGTCGTTGTTGTAGTCAATCTGATTACCGGAAGCTCGTCCTTCCTCCGTGATGTATTTTGCCGGCTCGTTGATGTCGTTGTCATCGAAATAAGCGTCAAGGCCGAGCAGATCCTCCACCCTTCTATAGTGCAAACCCTTGTAATACCGGGCATCCAAACCACCGGTAATGGTGAAATTGTCATTCAGGTTATGGGTAAGATTGGAGAGGATTCCAAACCAATTGTGCTCGTTCATGGATGAGCGCAGGATCATTCCGTTGCGGTATGATTCTGCCACGTTGCCTCCTGCAAAGGGTCCGTTATACGAAGGGTCTTCAACGCTTACGCCCGGACCGGACCATGGAATCCTGTTCGCGCCAAAGTCGGTTACAGTTCCTCCCTGATTCCAGCTTGCTATATCATCCCACCGCACACCGCTTGATCCACGGAATTTCCCGTCGGTCCTGAAGCTGGCATTAATCCTTCCAAGATCGCCGGTTCCTCCTCCGCGGCCGATGGAAGCATAGACAGATGTCGATAATTCGGTTCTTTCGGAAATCGTCCAGTAGTGGTTCAGGAATGCCTTGGGCTTGTGATAGAAATTCTTCCGCCAGGTGAACAGGTCGTCTTTAAAGTCGCTGTTTGCATAACGTCCCCATTGGGGATTATATCGAATTCCTGTTTGTTGGAGCGTGGAATAGCTGACGCCATCAAAAGAACCATACTCGCGCTGAAAGTGCCATTGCGGAGCGCCCACTACCGTGAAGTGCAGGGAATGGCGGTCATTGAATTCTCTAGCGACAGAAGCAAAATAGGAGTACGCCCGGAACAACGTGCCGTCCGCATAACCGTCTCCGCGGGTGTGAGAAGCCATCACTGAGAATGCCCAGCCTTTCTCCGAAAGACCGGTAGAATACGAAAGGCCGTACTTTTGGTATCCATCGTTACCGATGGTCAGAGAAACCGCTCCGCCCTTTTTCATTTGGGCTGCATTGGTGACAATATTGATGGAACCCCCCACCGATGCTACAGCGAGTTTGGATGCGCCCAAACCTCGTTGCACCTGCACGGAACTTGTGACATCCGTTAGTCCGGCCCAGTTCGACCAGTAAACCCATCCGTTTTCCATGTCATTGACCGGAATGCCATTGATCATAACCGCAGTATTGCTCTGATCAAATCCCCGTACATTAATCCTGGAATCGCCGAAGCCACCGCCCTCTTTGGTTACGTATACAGAAGGAGTACTCTTCAGGATCTCCGGAAATTCCTGGTTCCCGACCTTGGCTTCAATTTCAGCTCCTTTGACCGTCGAAACCGCCACCGGTGTTTTGCGATCAATGGCAACAGAGGCAATTACGCTGATCTCCTGTAGTCCGATAGCCTGTATCTCCAGCTCAACCCTGCCGATGTCTATCGAAGAGCCGGCCGGGACTCTCACGGGAATTTCTCTTGAGGCGTAACCAATGAATGAAATGATGATTACCTGCGAACCGGCAGGTAGTCCTTCGAGTTCAAACGACCCGTCAGCGCCCGAGATCGTACCGGTTGTCGTCCCGTTAAGAATAATATTGGCGCCGACAATAACATCGTTGGCCGCTTCGTCCCAGACTATTCCGCTTACCGAGCCCGTTTGTGCATTGGCAGCGCCAGCGAATGATAAAATAATTGCCAGCAGCTTAATGTTTTGCAGTAGATTTCCAGCCATAATTTGTCGCGTAGATTGAGGTTAATGTTTCAGCTATTGAGCGCTCAAAAATATTCGATCCAAAGTTAATAGCATTTAAGGCACCTTTAAATCCTGAAATGATTGTTCACAATAATTTCACAATCGGCAGCCGCAAGGAATAATTTGACGAAATGGGGCTGCTTCGCTCATTTGGGAAGATGCGCGCCTGTTGGTTGTCGCCAATAATAACCAAATAATGTGTAATCCTAAAAGCCTAATTTCCTGGAAATTTCAGTGGACACCAGATTGGGTGTAAGTCGGAACAAGCATGCAAAATCTTTTCGAAGGCAGGTTTCTACCCCGTAAACGGAACAGGGCCTGCAGGGCAATTCTTCCCTGCTGATCTGCAGGATCACCGACGGATCGTAGCGATATGGGCCGAAGCCTACGTCCGGATGAGTGCCACCCCACAGCGCGAGCAAAGGCGTACCGCTCAGGGCAGCGAGATGCATATTCGAAGAGTCGACACATACCATGAGGTCCAGGTGAGCAAGCAGGGCAACTTCGTGTTCAATTTTCATCTGGCCGGCGACAAGGGTGCACTGATCCCGATACTGCTCCCTCAGGGATTCAAAAAAGGCGACCTCATCTTTGCCTCCTCCGAAAAGGAAAAAATGAACGGGTCCTTTCTCAAAGACAAGACCAAGTAACTGCCTGACGTAATCCCGGGGCCATATCTTCGATAAGTGTGTCGCAAAGGGCGCGATGCCGATCCATTTTTTTGTTTTCGGCAAAAGGCCCTTGAAGTCCAGCCAGTTCCTGATAAATGTATTGGACTCATTATTTGCCCGCAGGAACGGCCCGGGAAGTATCTCAAAATCAAAACCTGCACGAAGAAACGCCCCCTGGTATCGGACAATGGTGTGCGGCAGCATTCGGGTCACCTTGTTATGCGGCCGAACGAAGGCCCGCTTCTCCTTCCGCCCTTTCTTAAAGACAATGACCTTCTTTCCGTATATTCTGAAAAGTGTTCGCAGGATCATCGTCCGGAGATGATCATGCAGATCAAACACGTGGTCAAAGTTACTGTGCCGAAGAAGCGCTTTGCAAAGTGAGAACATTCCGCTTATTCCACGATAGGTTAGATCAACATCCGCCTCAAACACCGTAAGCCGGGGGATATCGATGAAAAAGGGCTTAAACCGTGGACGGGTGACAACAGTCACATTCAGATCGGGGTAGGTATGCACCAGGGACTGCAGCACAGGAGCCAGAAGCATGACATCACCCATTGCCGAAAACCGGATGACCAGGATGTTCCGGGGCGGCATTATGATTTGGATTTTTGACCATACAACACCGGATTCATGGATGCATCATTGTACATCTTCATCTGACGGTAAACCTTGAATCGTCTGTTGCCTGAGGCGATATCTTCTACCAACTGGTCAAAAGCGTGTTTCATGTCTTCCTTCTGTTCGAGCAGAACGGCAAGCTTTGCCGTGCATAGCCGAACGTGATCGGCGCCGGCATCCTCCCGCCTGGTTTGCTCTTCCATGTGATAGATTTTGAGCATAAGAATGCTCATCCTGTCCAATAGCCAGGCCGGCGTTTCAGAATTGATTCGCGCAGAAGGGCCGGCAACCACCCCTTTGAATTCCGCCACGAAAAAATCATCGATCCGCTCGACGGTGTCGGTACGCTCCTGGTTGGATTTGTCTATCCTTCGCTTCAACAACATTCCCCCGGCCGGATCAATGTCGGGTTGCCGGATAAGATCTTCGAGATGCCACTGTACGGTGTCGATCCAGTTTTTCTTGTACAGAACATGCTGCAAGCTTCCTTCCGGAAAGGGGTTTCGGAAAGGCGCGTCAACCTGATCGGACTGGTGATATTCATCAATGGCCCGCTGAAATATTTCGTAGCACTGATCGGCATTCAGCATAACAGGGCACAATTTAAAGAATTTGAGTAATAGCATATTCTCCTTGAAATCAGTCACTTAGGAATATTTTGCAGAAATCCCGCGTCGACTGGGGTAGAATTGGTTTCGATTGCCATACCCCCAGCGCCGCAAACCCGTAAATTCACCGGATTTTAAGACCCCGGTGGAACTTACGGAACAACGGCAGGTACGAAGGTTGCAGTCAGGCGACATACGCGCTTATGAAATGATTTTCAGAACGTATTACCAGTCGCTATGCAATTATGCTTTCACGTTTGTGAGGGATAAGGATAAAGCTGAAGAAATTGTTCAGGGTACCTTTTCGTCGCTTTGGGAAAAGAGGGGACACCATAGCGATCCGTACACCACTGAAATCCTATACGATCCTGGAAGTCACAGCCGGGCAGAACCAAGCTGCCAGGAAACGGCCATTGCTCTGGGGAAACAATTTTTTAATCGTGTGAAGATACCGGTAATACGAGCCGGTGTCAATTGACTGGTAA
>DATBVZ010000453.1:0-3082 GCA_036515095.1 Cyclobacteriaceae bacterium
GCAAAAGGGAGTTAACCATTTTCCCGCCACAAAAACACAAAAATCCACTAAAGGGTGATACATGGAAATTGAGTTGAAAGCTGGTATAATTCATTATCGGGTCTGTGAGATCACTTACTACCCGCAACGTTGGTCGTCAAAGAGCTAAACGATAATTAAATACTGCTCATAAATACTACTCCCCAAAATCCACCACACCCTTCGCCTTAGCCTTCAGCAAATCAACCTCCTTTGATATTCCGTTGACCGTAACCTTGTATTTCCCGTAAAATGCAGGAACAGTAAACACCCCGTTCTTATTTGCCGTTCCGGATTTGGTAGTCCACCATTCTTTAAAGATCAGGTTGTGGTAAGCTTCCGCTGCCGGGGTGGGTGACCAGTCGCGTTTGTAAAGCGACGAAACCGGAATCCAGTTGGCTCCTTCCCAGAATCCCCACATCAGGATGCCCTCCACCGCCGGGTGGGCAAAACAAATTTTGTAATAGTCGACCAGTTCTTTTGCTTTTAGTTCCTCTTCCTCCGGGGTCATGGTGCGGATTTTTTCCACGTGATATTTGGAGCGCTGACCCGGTACGTTAAACTCCGTGATGCGTATGGGCAACTTGAAAAGGGCCAGTGAGTCCAGCGCTCTTCTAAGTTCTTTCCGGTCAAACGTCTCAGCGTGCAGGTGGCCCTGAACGCCGATCCCGGCAATAGCAACACCCTGGCTCAATAGTTTACGGATGTGCGCCACGTACTCCGGCAATTTGCTGCCCGTCAGTATATCATAGTCGTTCAAATAGAGCTTTGCACCAGGGTCACCGTGATGAGCCCATTGCGCCATGAGCTTTGTGATTTCAGGACCAAGCCGTTCTTCGTAATAGTTGCCGTGGATCATCTCATTATTGAGGTCGTATTCGGCAAACCGTCCTTTGTACCGTCCCGCGACCGTCTCAGCCCGTTGCTGCAGGGTCTGCTTCAATTCGTTGTCCTCCATTTCTTTCAGCCACGGCTGCACGCGGTTCGGTATGCCCCAAAAAAGATTGTGCGCCCTTAACGGGATATTATTTTTCTCTGTCCATGCTAAGATTCCATCCACTACGCTGTAGTTGACCTGCCCTTCCAGGCGCTCCATATTTCCCCACTTCACGGCGTTTTCAGTTACCGCCGAATTAAAATTGGCCAGGAATTTTTCGCTATACTGCCTGACGTCACTTTCAGCCATGGAACCATCAACGAAGCCGTTACTGATAGCGCACCCAAACCAGAATTCGTGGCGCAACTGTTCCACGGTGACTTGATCTCCCGGTTTCGCTTTGACAGTTAACTCACCTTTCCGGTACCTGGCTATATCCTCATCAATGCCGGGATACTGCGCATTTGAGTCCGGACAGGCAAGCAGCGCTATTGAAATCAGGGCAAAAGAGAAGGTCTCTTTCAGACCTGCCATGCTATAATTTCTCATCTTTTACCAATTTTGGATATCCAATAACCCGGAAGCTTTGTAAGATAAAGGTTTCACCGCAAAAAAGTAAACAAGCGCATCGCTGGCGGCGCTGATTTATGCGCGATCCCTCAAACGAACCTTCTTCCGGAACAAAACGATAGACAAGCTTGAGGCGGTTGCCAAGTTGCCTGAACGACGTGTTCAAGGCAGTACGGATTCAAATCCTTCTGTCATTTCGAATTATGATTGTTGTCATGGTATTAATTCCCGGCCCCTATTACCTTCATAAAAGCCGGATGACGGTAAATCAATAACATGACAATGAAAAAACTCAATCCAACGCTCCGCCAGGGGACCCCGTGGATACCTGCGATCCTGTTCCTCATTGGCCTGGGAGTACTTATAAGTTGTACAAAAAAAGTCGCCGATGATAGTGCCGGGGCCGGGCTGTTCGTTGCCGATTCGGTTTACGTGCAACGGGGAAACCTGATCGTTGCCGGTACGTTTGACACGCTTAGGAAATCCCTGTTTCAGGCAATCAGCTCTCAGAATTTCGAGGCTGCCATAACGTTTTGCCGTGAGCAGGCCTATCCCATCACCGCTACCTACGCGGACACCGTCGATATTAGACGGACTTCCCTCCGGGTCAGGAATCTCAACAACCGGCCCGACAGCCTAGAACTTGCGGTGCTGATTGAAATGGGAAATCAAGTGCAGGCCGCACAAACACCGGATCCAAAGATTGTCAGGAAGCCTTCAAGCGGAGAAATACACTTTTTTAAGCCCATCCTGCTTCAGCCCATGTGCCTGAATTGTCATGGTACACCGGGACAGCAGATACAGAACAACACCCTCGCCCGGATACAGCAACTCTATCCTAATGATCAGGCGGTGAACTTCAGGGAGGGCGACCTCCGCGGAATCTGGCATATTACTTTTTACGCTGACAAAGAATAAACAGCTTACCCAACCGTTACATTACGACCTTTTGTGGATCGGCTCCTTGCGGCGTGCGACCGCAAGGGTTAACCTGTATTTTTTTGGGGGGCTGTGGAGTGCCGGAGTAACGTGATTCCGGCGGCTATTTGTCAGCCTGAATTTTTGTTGAATACCAAATAGGTGACAGAAGGCAATCATTTACTTTCCAGTATTTCTTTCAATTTTTGTAAATCCTTTGCTACAGCATTTGCATCTTCATCAAATTCCCTTGCCGTTCTCCCCGGCATCCGGAACAAGGTAAAAATAAACTCGCACCCCTTATCGTTTGCAACCACCCTCATCGGATTGTTGACTGTCTCTCCGCCACTAAGCGTTACCTGATGATCTATAATTCCGAAATCATTCAGCGGCGAGAATCTTATTTTAATACTGCCATTGCCCGTCTCCCCAATCCAAAAGTCGCCTTGCCTGGTAATGGATTTAACGAAGTCCACCCACTTAGGGAAGTTTTCCGCATTTGAGGCAAATTGATAAACTTCAGCTGCAGATTTGTTAATTGACACGCTTATATTTCTTACCGGATAAGTCATATTTTCAATTAATAACTAATTTGATATACAGACCGTAATGCGAAAGAACGTGAAGCTGTAGCAGGCAGCAATGATCCGCCGGGATGTGGTGATCTTTCTGAAGATCGTCAGCATCATTCGATCCTTA
>DATBVZ010000454.1:0-14412 GCA_036515095.1 Cyclobacteriaceae bacterium
CGGCATTGTTATCTTCAGCGGAAGCCTCTATAGTTTGTCGATTTTTGATGTTTCATGGCCAGGAGCGATCACTCCAATCGGAGGTATTTGTTTTATAGCCGGGTGGTTGGCTCTGACCCTCCATTTTGTAAAAAAAATAAGGCCGCAGTAACTGCAGCCTCACCATAAAATCGTCGAATCAGGACCCTGCCAACCCGTTACGGGTTCTCGGTCTTCATCACATTGGTTGTAAACGAAATCTGATTGGTCTTGCCCACCGAATTCGATACAACGGTCACGACCTTGTTTTGTTTCCCAACTTTACCGGTGCTGTTAAACGCCACCGTTATGTCGCCAGTCTGGCCGGGTGCGATCGGATCCCTGGGAAATCCCTTGGGTGTGGTACAACCACAAGTAACCTGTACATTGGTGATGATGAGGGGTTCATTGCCCGTATTCGTAAAAGTATAGGTATGCTCTACCTTATCGCCCTGACGAATATCACCAAAGTCATAGGTGCTTTTCTCCCACGTAATTACAGGGCCGTCTACTTCGGCCTTGGCCACTTCCTGGCTGTATGCCGCGAAGCTCACCAGGCAAATAGCAAAAAATAGTACGTTCTTCATAATACGCTGTTTTTCTCCAAATTTAGTAACTCTTTCAACAACAATATTGCCAAATCTTATGAAATTTCAGTCCGAAAATGTGACTTCACTTTCGATAACGAATTAAGTGAAAAAGTAACCTGCATGCGCCCTGAAATCGACAGTATATATGGCAATCGTCTCAGGGTACGGGCTTGCGGGATCTGCTGGAGTGATGATAAGTTACTCATGGTGAACCACATAGGACTTTCAGAAGACAGTTTTTGGGCTCCGCCGGGGGGTGGCGTGGAATTTGGCGAATCTGTCGTTGAAACCCTGGAGCGGGAGTTCAGGGAGGAGACAGGATTGGCGGTAGAGCCGGGGCGGTTTATGTGTGTTTGCGAGTACCTGAGCAGACCCCTGCACGCCATCGAACTATTTTTTGAGGTAACGGTTCAGGGCGGTTCTTTAGCCGCTGGCAAAGACCCTGAAATGGCGTCAAACCGGCAGCTGATTGCATCGGTTGCTTTCCTCCCATTCCAGCGCATCAGGGAATTGAGCACCGGTCAGCGGCACGCTCTGTTTGAGATCTATACGAGCGTAAAAGACCTTAAATCGGCCTCAGGATATTGGAAAATATAACCGCTGGAACGTAAACGGCCTTGCGATTTACCGCCTAAAATATTTATACTTGTAACTCTTAAACCTATCAGAATGAATCTTACCAAAATAATATCGATCGTTCTCTTCGTGATCAGTATTGCGCTGGCAGCTTACCTGTGGAACAGCATCCGATCAACGATCAAATTCCAGGAGTCAATTGCGGCGACTGAACTTGAAATCACCGAAAAGCTGGAAGTTATCCGCGAAGCAGAGAAGGTATTTCTGGAGCAGCATGGAACGTATACCTCCAACTGGGATTCATTGATTTCGTTCATCCAGAATGCGGAGGTTCCCATAACCGTGCGCAGGGAGACGATTATACCTTTAAGCTACGGCAGGGACAGTATTCGCGTGCAGATCGACACGCTGGGGTACGTTTCGGCCAAGGACAGGATTTTCAGAAAAACCACGACCATCAACAATTCCGATGACGGTACTTTCCTGGGCTTCGGTGCCAAGGTGGGCGACCGGGTAATCAAGCTCTCGAAGTCGTATTCACTGCGGAGAGCAAGCAATGGTCGTTTGGAGGATTTCGTATTCCTGGAAGCCGGAACGATCAGCAGCCAGGCTGACCTGCAACCCGGAGATCCGGTTTCGAAGGGCCAGTACCTCATCACCCTCTGGGACTATCAGTTTGATCCATCTATGGATATTGCCAGACTGAGCGAGGTGCCCGGATCGGAGGGAAAGGAATTCGGGATATTTACCGGCAAGGTCGACAGGAATGGCACGTTGGTTAATGTAATCCATGTCTGGGATCCGGCACCCGTCAATCCGGCCAGAAGGGCATCGAACGAGGCAATAAACCGACAGCCTCTTCAATTTGGTTCAAAAACTGATGTAAAGACGTCCGGAAACTGGGAATAATTTGCAAGCCACAGGGTTTCAGTATAAGCTAATCAAGAAAATAAAAGACGAGCGGTTCGATGAAGAAAAGCTTCATCAATACGATCTGCTCATCCACCTCGGCGCACGTGATTTCCAGGTAGCGGTCATCGACTCGCTGGAACAACGGTTGTTGTGGCTGGAGGATTACGTCCTGCCAAACACGGATTCCCACCTCGATCTGATGCCGGTTCTTGATGTTGTATTTGACTCTCACGAGTTATTGAAGGCGGGTTTCTGGAACCGGATAAAAGTTGCTGTAAAGAATCACAAATTCGTTCAGGTTCCGGACAGCCTTTTTATTGAAGAGGCATCTGCCGACTACCTTAAGTTTAATGCTTCGGTTGATCCTGCCAGTGAGGATGTGTTGTTCCTGAAGAATCCCCGTGCGGAGGCA
This sequence comes from Cyclobacteriaceae bacterium, assembly GCA_036515095.1. Classification (GTDB taxonomy): domain Bacteria; phylum Bacteroidota; class Bacteroidia; order Cytophagales; family Cyclobacteriaceae; genus ZC4RG29. Next base: position 2,509 of record DATBVZ010000454.1, read on the forward strand.
AAAACTGTCTTTGCCGTGCAACATGACCTGCGCGAATGGTTTAGCAAGGTGTACCCAACCAAGCAGCCGATTTTCCTTCATCAGTCAGCTTGTCTGATCGAAGGAGTACTTGAATTCGCCGCAAACCGGTCTGACAATCCTCTGTATCTTTATATAGACCGCTTCCGCCTTCATGTGATGTCTTGCCGGGATGGCCGGCTTGTCTATTATAATCAATTCGCAATAAAACAATTTGCGGATTATATTAAGTACATCATGTTGGTTATGCGATCCCTCGACATGGACCAGCAAAGCAGCCAGGTGATTCTGTGGGGGTATATAGGAAAAAATTCTCCCCACTATCACGAGTTCTACAAATACATCAACAATGTTGCGTTTGGCGACCGACCGGCCTATTTGCAGTTTGGGTATATGTTTGACGAAGTCCAGGACCACCACTTCTTCGACCTTTACGGCATGCACCTGCTGGGTGAATGATACGTCCGCATGAAAAAGATCGCGCTGTTTCCAGGGTCCTTTGATCCCTTTACCAAAGGGCACGAGGATATCGTATTGCGTGGCCTTCAGCTATTTGATGAGATCATCGTCGCGCTGGGTCAGAATACCACCAAAGCTTCCCGTTATTTTGATCTCGACCTGATGGTAGAGAAGATCAGCTCTACCTTTTCCGCCTATCCCTCGATCAGGGTACTCACCTTCCGCGAACTCACCGCGGAATTTGCAAGAAAAAATGGAGCAAAATACATCCTCAGGGGATTGCGAAACACCACCGACTTCGAATACGAAAATAGTATTTCACAGGTCAACAGGCATCTCAATTCAGAATTGGAATCGGTTTTCCTCATCACTTCTCCCGAATTCGCCGCTGTCAACTCATCCATAATCCGGGAAGTTCACCGTTACGGAGGCGATGTGTCCAAGTTTCTGCCCTACAGGCTCTGAGGCGGGATCTTTAGTTCTCTTGACGCGTAGTATTGCTCGAAAACGAAACTGATGGACTCGTAGGAGTGGTCCAACGCGTGATAGACTTCCTTTTTACTCATCCAGCGAACCTCTTCAATGTCTTCCTGAACATTTGGTTTCATCCTGGTATCATCGACAAGATCCATCGCATACCAACGGGTCTTCTTTAACATGGGCCTCCGGTTCATCGTATAGGTATGCCATGTGGTACAGATCTTCCGATCCAGTTTTACGGTAATATTGCACTCCTCCTCAATCTCCCGGATCGCGGTGTCCTTGTAGCGCTCGCCTTTTTCCTTCTTGCCCTTGGGCAAATCCCATTTCTTGAGCCGGTAGATCATCAGAAATTTCTCTTTCTTCCGTACGAGACCCCCTGCAGCCTTTATCAGCCTGAACTTGCCCATAAAGTAAGACTTGATGCGTAAATAATCGGTAACAGAAAGGTAGAGCGACAGCAAGTTGGTCGGCACATTGGAGTTGAGCAACTCCAGTATCACATCAAGATCGTCCTCGGAAACATTCCTGATGAGGACATGGTTGATCAAATTGGCGCGCATGATCGGCCCCGCGGAGGCATCAATGCTATAATTGACCTGACCCGGATCCGGCTCCTCCGCCTCCTTCAACAACCTCACCGGGATATCATTGATAAAAATGATCATGAAAGCGTGTTTACAGCATCACCATGTTCGCAAAAGAATAAAATATTCGGTAGCAGACAAGCAGAAAATGCTCAATTTTTGGCTACCGGTACAAAAATTTTGAGCCCCTGATGGACGCCGCTGTCAGGCAAGCTTGCGACGCGGAACCCGTTTAGCCGGAAATTCATCCATTTGAGCCGCGAACCGCTGCGATTCAATGCCGAACACCTTTGCAAGGTCCGTTATTTGGGAGTATACCTAAGATTATTTTTCCCCAAAATCCTATATTTCGGATTATGCCAATTATTAAAGTCCAGGAGCAGACAGCCGCCAAAATCGCCTCCATGCTCCTCCAGATTGAAGCCATCAAGCTTAGTGTTGAAAAACCATTTACCTGGAGTTCCGGGTGGAAATCACCCATTTACTGTGACAACCGCCTGTCCTTGTCTTATCCCGATGTCAGACGCGCCATCAAGGAAGGATTGGTTGCGGCAATAAAGGAAAACTATTTTACTGCTGAAGTCATTGCCGGAGTTGCCACTGCAGGGATTCCGCAGGCCACCCTGGTGGCGGAGGAACTTGACCTGCCGCTGGTTTACGTGCGATCCAAACCAAAGGATCACGGCATGGAGAATCTTATCGAAGGCAGAATTGTGAGGGGCCAACGTTGTGTCGTAGTGGAGGACCTGGTTTCTACCGGCGGCAGTTCCCTGAAGGCCGTGCGCGCACTGCGCGATGGCGGCTTTAATGTTATCGGTATGGTTTCCGTGTTCAATTATGGTTTCGATGTAGCCAGTAACAATTTTTATGAGGCAAACACTTCGCTCATCTGTCTGTCAGACTACAGCCACCTTCTCCGCTATGCGGTAGACAAGAAATACGTTACCGAGAACCAATTGATTTCGCTTAAGGCCTGGAGGGTGGATCCCGCGAATTGGAGGAATCGGTAGTTGGTGAGTGGTAAATGGTATTCGGCTTCGCCCGTGCTCCGACCACTACTTACCACTTACTACTTACCACTTACCGATTACCACTTACCACTCACTATTCCTTCTTCGTGCGCAGCCAGGAGGTCGTAATCTCATTCAGGATCTTTACCTTCTCGTTGAAGTCGCCTTTTATTCGCTCGCGGATACGTTGCATATTTTCAAATAGGGTCTCCGTATCATCGGGAAGCGCTTCCTGAAAAAACTCCCGCATCCTTTTGGCAATCGTCGGCGATTTCCCGTTCGTCGAGATTCCGATCCTAAGGTTGCCTTTCGTTACGACAGAGCCAAGGTAGAAATCACAAAGTTCCGGCGTATCGGCAACGTTTAGGAGGATTTTTTGCTTACTCGCCTCCTTTCGGATCCGATGATGCAATTCCGGATTGTCGGTGGCCAGGATCACCAGGTCCTTTCCCGACAGGTCAGTACGCCTGAAGTTGCGCATTACCAGCTTTACCCGGGGATGTGAGGAGGCCAAGGCCTTCAACGGTGCGCCGATCATCCCGGCAACCACGGTAACCCTGGCCGCGGGACTGCTGCTCAGAAGGGCGGTTAGTTTTTCATGGCCAACGTTGCCTCCGCCTACCAGCAGGGTATGAAGCTCTTCCAGCTTGAGGAAAACCGGAAACAGATGGTTTTGTTCCATAGAACGTCAAAGGGCAGCGGAGATTCCTTGTGACAGGAGAAGTTCTTTCAATCCTTCGGCAGTAGCGAATTTGACGACTTCGCCCACGACGATCACAGCGGGAGAGCCGAGCTGCGCCCTGGCCACTTCTCCGGCAATGGTGGATACGCTTCCGGTCACGCATTTCTGATCCGGCAACGTGCCGTTCTGAATCACGGCGACAGGCACGCGGGATTTGCCGTGCGCGGTAAACACATCCATGATTTCGGTTAGCTTATTCAGGCCCATGAGGATGACCACGGTGGCGGTGGATTGGGCGGCAAGCGCCAGGTCGCCCGATATCTTTCCCGATCGGGTCGTTCCGGTAACGACCCAAAAGCTTTCGCTGACCGAGCGGCAGGTTAGTGGGATATTGATGCTGGCCGGAACGGCAAAAGCGCTGCTTATACCGGGAATCACATTAACCTCAATGCCCTTTGCAAGTGCAAATTCTATTTCTTCCTGACCGCGGCCGAATACGAAGGGATCACCGCCCTTAAGCCGCACTACATGCCCGTACTGATTGGCAAAATCCACAATCAGTGTGTTGATCTCTTCCTGCCTGAAGGAGTGGGCACCGGCGCGTTTTCCTACCGACCAGGCGGGTACGTCAGCAGGGATAAGTGCAAGAATCTTCTCCGAAACCAGCGCATCATACAATACCACGTCGGCAGCCTGCAATACCCGAAGGCCTTTAAGGGTCAAAAGTTCAGGATCCCCAGGCCCTGCTCCGATCAGTGTTATCCTGGCATTTTTGCCGATATGATCACGGTCTGTACTCATTTTGCTTCTACAGCTATACGTTGCGACTGCCTGAGCGCATTGACGTCCTGAAGGAATTTCGATGAATCGTTAAGGTACTGTAACGCAAAAGCCTCTGTTGGTTCATTCTTGTTGATCCTCAGTACAAATTCCCTGAAATTTTGAATTCCCGGAAATCCGTCATTTTCCACAAAGTTCTTTTGGAATTCATTCAATACCTGTATCTGTGTGCTGACACGAATGTCATTGGTAAGCAGTAAGGCTTTTGCGGTGTTTATGAAGGCGCTGTAGCTGTGATAGATAGAGTCGGCATAGTGTTTCATATCCCGTGCCTCCTTTGCCCAGGCCAGTTTTTCTTCGGTTTCATACAATAGGGTAGCCACCAGGTCAATGATAACTCCGGCGCATTCGCCTGTTGCGGTATGAAGAATAAAATTATGGTCTTCTCCCCAGTCAATGTACTCTCCCGGTTCTATGCTGGTAATATCGCCAAGCGGCTTCAACAGATCATAGAAATATTTACGGCCGCCAATTCGCTGGTAGTACACATGATAGTATTCGCCTTCGTTGCTGTTGGTATCATAATCGTCCAACAACAAACGCAGAGCGGCAATACCTCTTCTACTGGGGATCTTCAATACCTTTTCGGCAATCAACCCTTCACCGTTAGCAAGTTTGCCTCCGCCAAGCAATACGACGAGTGCCGGCAGTACACCACCTTTTTTATCTTTGATGCTGCTCCCGTGAAAGCCTATACTGGCCAGCCCGTGCTGTCCACACGAATTGGGGCATCCACTGATCTTTATTTTAATGTCATTATTATGAATCAGATCGGGATACTCTTCGTTGATCACTTTCTCCAATGCGATGGCAATTCCATAACTGCTGGATATTCCCAGGTTACAGGTATCCGTTCCCGGGCATGCTGTTATATCTCCTACACTGTCAAATCCGGGTTCCGCGAGGGCCATCTTGTCGAGCGCCCCAAACAAATGCGGAAGGGCCTTCTCCCTGACGAACCGGATAAGGTAGCCCTGGTTGACCGTGATGCGCAATTCGTTCGACGCGTATTTGTCGACGATGTCTGCAAAGACGCGCGTACTGGCCGATGAAAGATTGCCCAGGGGCAGCCTTACGTAAACCCCAAAGTATCCGTCCTGCTTCTGTTCGAAGACATTTGTTTTCTTCCAAAGGGTAAATTTTTCTTCGTTGATACGGGGGATCTCCACACCATTCAGTTCGCGGGGAAGCACGGGTTCCGGGAGGGCGTTCCTGTCGATTTTGTAGCGCTGAACGCTTAAGGCAGTACGTTCCGCTTCAACAAGCTCCATAACCTTTTCAAGACCCAGGTTATCAAGAAGAAATTTGAATCTTGCCTTCATCCTCCTGGTTCGCTCACCATACCGATCAAACACCCGCAATACGCTCTCTGCAAAAGGAATGATCTCATCCTCGTGCATGAAGTCGAAAGCAGGTAGCGCCAGGTAGGGAATAGCACCCAACCCGCCGCCAATAACTACTTTAAAGCCGCGCTCGCCATCGCGAATCTTGGGAATGAACCCGATATCATGTATAAAGGCATAGGCTGTATCCTCATCGCTTGAAGAAAACGAGATCTTGAATTTTCGCCCCATGTCCTGGCACACCGGGTTACGAAGGAAGTATTTGAATGTTTCGTACGCGTAGGGTGATACATCAAATGGTTCATGGGGATCAACACCCGCGGTCGCCGATGCGGTAACGTTACGCACCGTGTTACCGCAGGCTTCGCGAATGGTGATACTGTCCTCTTCCAGTTTTGACCACAACTCCGGAGTCCGGTCAAGACTCACGTGGTGGATCTGGATGTCCTGCCGCGTTGTAGCGTGCAGGTTGCTGCTTGCGTATTCATCGGAGATATCAGCGATCCTTCTCAATTGCCGGGTAGTCACAGAGCCAAACGGCAACTTGATCCGAACCATCTGCACACCGGTCTGGCGCTGGCCGTAGATCCCCCGTGAAAGACGCAGACTCCGGAATTTATCATCATCGATCCTCCCCTCGCGGAACAGCCGGATCTGCTTCTCCAGCGTAATGATATCCTGCTGTACAACAGGATTATTGATGTCTTCTAACTCTGTGCGAAAACTTTGCATAACCGCTCATTGAACATTTCCATCTAAAATCCAAAAGGTCGCCGGCACAAACTGCTGCCGAATAACAGCCCGCCTTGTGCCTCAATTGGCCCGGAATGAATTCCAAACCTAAACTATAGTTAGTCTACCGTAAAAGTAGAGTAATTTCAAATCCAGTACAACAATAGCAGCAAATTTCTCATCCAACTTTCGCCCGGTTGATGGCCTAACATTCGTTTGGGTGAGTATTTCCTGTTTTAATCCATTGCAGATCAAAAAGATAACCAACACCCTGAAACAAATAGCTATTTTGGGTCTGAAACCAAATCTTACCCATGAGAAAGCTTGCTGGAACTGTAATGGCCCTTTTTGTACTTGGGGCCTTGACTTCAGCCTGTAATTCCCCGGGTTCGCAGGGTGGCAATGACCCCGCTATTGATTCGGCCGGTACCTATGCGTCCGATCTGACCTTCCTCCGGGAGTATGTGCCTGATGTTGTGGAGCTGGTAAACGCCACCGGAACGGCAAGGATAGCCTTAAGCGGAAAGTACCAGGGACGCGTCATGACCAGTACGGCGGGCGGAAATTCGGGTGACAGTTTCGGCTGGATCAATTATGACCTGCTTCGTTCGAAAATGGTTCTGGCACAGTTTAACCCCGTGGGCGGAGAGGAACGCTTGTGGGTAGGGCCCGAAGGCGGACAATATTCGTTTTATTTTAGTCCGGGTGACTCCTTTCAAATTGCCAACTGGCAGGTGCCTTACCTGATCGACACCGTCACCTATGAACTGGTTGATAGGGAGGAGAACGCTGTGTCGTTCACGAAAGCATCAACGCTGACAAACTATGCAGGCGCAAAATTCAACATTGAAATCAAACGAAAGGTCCGGTTGTTGAGTGACGACAGTCTCCGAAGTAAGACCGGCGTCAACTTTCAGGGAATACAGCACGTAGCTTATGAAACGGTAAATCAGATCAGGAACACGGGCAGCAGGCAATGGAAAAAGGAAGACGGACTGCTTTCGATCTGGCTTCTATCGATGATGAAACCGTCGGATGAAACCGTCGCCATAATCCCCTTCCATCCCGCGGCGGACACTGATTCGCTTATTACAGACAATTATTTTGGAGCCGTGCCAAAAGATCGACTTGTGCGGAAGGACAGTGTTCTCATTCTGAAGTGCGATGGCAAATTCCGGAGTAAGATAGGCGTTTCACCCCGGGTTGCCAAGCCCTATGCAGCGAGCTACGACTACGAGCGGAACGTATTCACGATCCTATTCTTTTCGGTTGACCGCGATGGCCTTTATGTCAATTCCAAATGGGAAATTCAGGACAATCCCTACGAAGGGGATGTGGTGAATTCATACAATGACGGTCCCCTTGATGACGGTGGTCAGTTAGGCCCTTTTTATGAACTCGAATCCTCCTCTCCTGCCAGGGAACTCAAACCCGGAGAAATACTGGAACACCGGCAGCTTGTCGTGCATGCGCAGGGCGACTTTCAGCAAATGAAAGAATTAGCGGCGGGTCTGCTTGGGGTTAACTTAAGCGAAATTAAATTGCCGTAAGTTTGTGACCACCGGAACCGGGATGAAATCCCTGCGGTTGAATTGCCAAAGAGCTCCGGTGAACGTAACGCCGGCGGAGGATTTTGGTAAGGCAGAAAAAGGTAGTAACTTATTAGACAAATTTTGTCTGTTGATCACGTTCAGAGCCCAAGCAGATAATTTGATGAAATCAACCTTCCTTGAAAAGCTGACAAGCAAACGCATTCGACTTAGCCGGCTTAAGAAAAAGGTGCTGGATTACTATGCGGGTATCCCGCAAGATAAGATTCCGGATGATCAGAAAACGGTAATTGACTACCTCAGGGAACACGACATTGCCGTCTTTCCTTACGCCTTTCCCCGTGAATACCGGGCCTCGGATATCGGGATAGCTAAGGACGAGACGCACGACCTGTACTACATGCTGTGGGAAGGGAAAAAACTGTACTACAAAGATGGCAGCAGGCGCGGCAAAGCACAACAATACTTTAACAGTCTTCGGCTCGAGCAGGATAGTCGCTCACCGCACCGTTACCTGTCGGGTGAATTCGATGTTGCGGAAGGGGATGTTGTCGTAGACGTTGGCGCAGCCGAAGGCAACTTTTCACTGAGCATTATTGAAAAGGCCCGGGCTGTCTATTTGTTCGAAACCGATAAAAACTGGATCCGGGCATTGGAAGCAACGTTTGCCCCGTGGCGCGACAAGGTTAGCATTGTCAGGAAATTTGTTTCGGACAAGACCGCGGACGACAGTATTACCCTTGACGATTATTTCGGCAGCAACCAACGCATTGATTTTATCAAGGCCGATGTGGAGGGCGCCGAAGCGCAGGTCCTGCGGGGAGCCCAAAAAACAATAGAGCGGCAGAAAGCGCTGAAGATAACAATCTGTACCTATCACCGTCAGGAGGACGCCGCTGCTTTGGACGACATGCTGAAAAAACAAGGGTTCAATACGCGCTTTTCCGATGGTTACATGTTGTATTACTACGGAAGGACTAATGTTGTGCGGGAACCCTTTCTGCGAAAGGCGGTGTTACGTGCGGTCAAAGGATAGCCGGATATGAAGCTTTCGATAATCATAGTGAATCACAGGGGTTGGAAGCGGTTAAGACTTTGTCTTGAATCGCTTAGAAGTTTACAAAGTTCCCCTTTCCGCTGGGAAGTGGTTGTGGTTGACAACCATTCCGGTGGAGATCAATTGCAGGTTTTCAAGGCTGATTTTCCGGAGTTCTACTTTATTGAGAATAGCGGCAACCATGGCTTTGCCAATGGCTGTAATTTGGGTGCCAAGCGTTCATCCGGTGAATTTGTCCTTTTTCTTAACCCCGACACGATGATCGAAGCCGCGGCTATCCAGAAACTGTTGGGCATTGCAGAATACCATCCTGAATATACCATCCTGTCGTGCAGCCAGGTTACTGACGCCGGCAAAGATGACCGTCCGTACGGGGTATTTCTGGAACCCGCAACGTTGACAAGTTTCATGCGCTCGGTGTACAAGCTGACGCATAAGCCCGCACAGGAGACCGTCCTGGCCTCGGGCGCAAAGGTTATTTTTCCCGACTGGGTATCCGGATCCTTCATGCTGATGCAAAGACACGCCTTCGACCTCCTGGAATGGAGCGAGGATTTCTGGATGTATTATGAGGACATGGACCTGTGCAAACGGGCGTGGGAATCGGGCGGCCGTATTGCCCTCGTGGTCAATGTTCAGATCATTCATAATCACGGGGGAGCCTCCCGCCTCAATCAGGACGTGAAGGTGCTGACAAAATCCGAGGTGATGATATCAAGGCACTTGTATATTCATAAGCACTTCCGCGGAATGAAACGATGGCTTATGCAGTCCTACCTGGTGTTCAACAATCTTTTTTTAGGGCAATTGGTCTTTGCTGTCCTGGGTCTCTTACTGTTCTTCAGGCCGTCGATGCTGACCTATTCGAGATTGTATATGAAGATCGTCAGGTACTATGCATCCGCATTAACCAACAAGACGTGGCTGAGTCAGCGATCCGTCAATTATAAGAAAACCACAGCCGATAACTACGAAACAGCAAAGGCAGAAGTCGCCTGACGGGCTATTTTTTTTTGAGCAGATTGTAGTTCTTAAATCCCCCGATCAATCTTCCTCCCAGAAAATTTTGCTCCACAAAGGTGAGTGCCTTGTCCTTCAGTGTCTCGTGCTTGTGCTTCTTCCGGTAGGGATTCGGCCTGCCTTCATACTGCAACTGATCCTTCCAGTCGAACCGGGCGATCCATTCGCTCATGCTGGCCGGGTGGGTATCCTTATATTCGGCCAGGCGATTCAGGGGTCCGTATTCGAAATCATCAAGTTGTCGTGAGTAACCTTTCGCTTTGCCGGGCGTGGTATTATAGGCTGCTATTGCGTTGCGATTTTTCCTTGCCATGAGCGCCGGGGGTCGCACAAATCCATAGTGAAACATCTCGGCGTCAATTTCAACGACATTAACTTTTGAAGTGCCTGCCTTCTTCTGATAATCCACTCCGTCAAAACCGGGAATATGCCTGAACGACTGCGCATCACGCCAGCTATGAATATCGGGAAGATTCCGGATTACCCTGATCTCTTTCGGATACCAGTCGTGCGAAACATGATAATGCCAATAGTCGCCGTAAAAATGCTTATACCGGAAGAGCAATCCATTGACATCACGGTCGTCAAGAAATTTTTGGCAACTGGAAACAACGGTAGTAAGGTATTTCTCATGGATCGCCTCGTCGCATTGTATATAAAAGAGCCAGTCGCCGCTGCAGGCCGCTTTGGCAATATCGGTCTGATGCGCATATTCCGTACCGTCGGGGTATTTGCTCAAATCCCAGGTCGTCTCTATGAACCGGATCTTGTCCGAGCCAATGCTTTTGATCTCCTCCCGGGTGCGATCATCCGGATCACAGTCTCCGATCGCAACAATAAACTCGTCAACTATGGGAAGTATGGATTCAATCGACGCCTTTGCAGGATAGTAGAGCTTGGTGGCATTTCGAACAAATGTAAATCCACTTAATTTCATGCGTCACTTGGAGGTACAAACGCAATATTAGCAAATTAAGCTGAAGGGTAATAGTAGGCAATAGGCAGTAGGCCCTCCTTCGCTCGATGACGGTTTCAATTCGAGATCGATTTTCCAAAGTAGATTGAGGCATTTTAAGAAGTCCATCGGGCTACGGCAGGCAAAGCAAAGTAAACGATAAAAATTTGTTTTAATATTTGAAGTAATTTGAAGTCTCAGTTGAACGCTCAAGTCAACAGTTTGAAACTCAGCCCTGTAGGGCCATTCAGGGCTAAATCGAGCCATACCGAGTGTCGGCTCCTTGACCCAAGGTCTCACTTAGAACCGAGAGACTTTTGAATGTCCCGAGAATCGGAAAACTAAATGTATTCAAAACCTTTATGCGGAATTTCGACATCTAAAGCCCTGACGGGGCGATCAGATATCAGCATCGGGTGAAGCCCGATGTTAACGAGCAACGAGACATTAAACCCTGAAAGGGTGCGATACGAAGCCCGGCTGGGAGGGCGATCCTTCGATACTATACAACGGCCTATGCACTTCTGAGGATGCGCTTGTTATCAACATGCACCGCACGGAACACTCTTGCGCCCCTTCAATTTAACGCAGGGCTTCACCCTGCGCTGTTGTCTGGCGCCCTTTCAGGGCTTTTGGGGAAGAACCTTATTCAGTTGACTGGTCTGCACAAGAAAGTCACGTGAGTTCAGTGACGCCATTCGTTCATTACTAAGCCCTGAAGGCAGGCGTGAAGGGGGTTGAACGGCAATCAGGCACGGAAAAATTTTGTTTTTATGGCCAGGGATCTTCGTCTATTGATGCGACAGTTTTACCCGCCCGTCGGAAGTGACCAGGTTGACAGCCACCCCGCCGCCGTTGAGTTGTCCTTCTATGCGTTCATCATCGGAGTGACCGGTAAAATTGGTAAGCGGTACCTGAAGGGATTCGCCCTTTATGTTCAGGTCCAATCCCAGCCCCTCCGGAATAATCAGGTCTATATTGCCATCGCTGGTCCTGACCGTCAGTTGATTTCGCAGGTCGGCCATATTACCCTTAACATTGCCATCCGAAGTTACCGCTTCGAGCGAACCGGAAATGGTCTCGAAGGAAATGTCGCCATCGGAGGTTCGGAGGGAAATATCGCCATTCACTTTCATGATCCGGATATTTCCATCGGAGGTCGACGATCGCA
>DATBVZ010000455.1:0-6105 GCA_036515095.1 Cyclobacteriaceae bacterium
GCAAGCCCAATGAATATTCGATCCACATCGACGTGGAGTGGCAGAAGAGAAAGGATTACGATGCTGCACTAAGCGAGCTTCTCCGTCAGGTGAAAAACCTCAGCATTCTGGGTGAGTATAAGAAGGCAAGGATTGAGTATAGGTGAGGGGGTAGAGGTATTGATTCGATTGATTATGTTAGTAAGAACAGCGGATAGAATTGCGAACGTGGAGGAGTACTACTTCAGCAGGAAGCTGGCGGAAGTGCGGGCGCTGGATAGCCCGGAGTTAAGGGTGATCAACCTGGGTATCGGTAGTCCCGATCAGGCACCGCCTCCGTCTGCGATAAACGCGCTGATCCAGTCAGCGCAGAATCCAGCCCACCACGGTTATCAGAGCTATAAGGGAATTCCAGCCTTCAGGAACGCCATTGCCGGTTTTTACAGGAAGGTTTACGCCGTTACCGTGGACCCGGAAACCATGATCCTGCCGCTTATCGGATCAAAGGAAGGCATTATGCATATCTCCATGGCTTTTGTCAACGAAGGCGATGAAGTGCTTGTGCCAAACCCCGGGTATCCCACCTATTCTTCGGTCACGAAACTGGTGGGCGGAACAATACGGCACTATGACTTGCAGGAGGATACAAACTGGGGTATCGATATTGACGGGCTGCGCAAAGAGGATCTGTCTAAGGTGAAGGTCATGTGGGTCAATTTTCCTCATATGCCTACCGGCCGCGTTGCTACAAAGGAGGAACTAAAGGAGTTAATCGACCTGGCGCGGGAGCATCAGTTCCTTATTGTAAACGATAACCCGTATAGTCTGATATTGAATGATCAACCGTTGAGCATTCTCGGCCTGGAAGAGGCCGGGGACGTGGCTCTGGAACTCAATTCCCTCAGCAAGTCGCATAATATGGCAGGCTGGCGTCTGGGATGGGCGACCGGAAGAAGGGAGTATATCGAGGCTGTCCTTCGCGTAAAAAGCAATATGGACTCAGGTATGTTCCTCGGCCTGCAGCACGCCGCTGCGGAAGCATTGAATAGTGGAACTGCATGGTTCAGCCAAGTGAATGACCTGTACGCCCGGAGAAAAACCGTGGCTGTGAAAATTCTGGATGCACTTGACTGTACCTACTCGGGAAGGCAGGCGGGCTTGTTTGTCTGGGCAAAAGCCGGCGACGGAATCGCAGATATTGAGAAATGGATTGATGAGATCCTCTACGAAACCAAAGTGTTCATTACACCGGGATTCATATTTGGCGATGCAGGCAGGCGTTACATACGTATTTCGTTATGCAGCACAGAAGAAGCCCTGACTGAGGCGCTGAGAAGGATTGAAAGTTTCCTTGAAAAACGCGGCCAGTCAACTATAAAATCAGCGATACGATGAAAGTTACGGTAATAGGATTGGGATTAATAGGAGGCTCCATGGCAATGGACCTACGTAAAACAGGTCTGGCAACCCGGCTCACGGGGGTAGAGTTGAATAAAGACCACGCCTCCAGGGCACTGACCCTGGGACTGGTCGACGAGATCCTGGCACCGGAAGAAGCGGTGCCGCTGTCCGATCTCATTCTAGTCTGTATCCCGGTCAGCGCCATCCAGCAACAACTGAAGCACATTCTGGATCTGATTTCCGGGGGGGCCGTGGTCGTTGACGCGGGCTCCACAAAATCCCTGATTTGTGCGGCTGCCAGGGACCATCCAAAGCGCCAACAGTTTGTGGCGGCTCACCCTATCGCCGGAACTGAGAATTCAGGTCCTGAAGCGGCGCTGGAAGGGTTGTTCCGGAATAAAGTGAACATTATCTGTGAACGCGAGCTATCCGGCAAAGAACCAACGGCGGTTGCACAACGGGTTTTCGATACGTTGCAGATGAAGACTACATTCATGGATCCCTATGAGCACGACAAGCATGTAGCCTACGTTTCACATCTGTCACACGTCAGTTCATTTCTGCTCGGGCAAACCGTTCTCGATATTGAAAAAGACGAGAAGAACATTTTTACATTGGCGGGAAGTGGGTTTGCATCCACCGTCAGGCTGGCAAAGAGTTCACCTGACATGTGGGCGCCCATCTTTGAGCAGAATGCGGGCTTCCTGCAACAGGCCCTTGAAGAATACATTGCGCACCTGAAAAGGTTTCAGCAATGCCTCGTCAATCGTGAAACAGACAAGGTCCGTGACATACTCACGCGCGCCAATGATATCAGGCGCGTGCTCAGCGGGATTGAGCTCAATCAGGAAAAGCTGCCAATCGAAAATTCAAAAGCAACCATAGAAAAATAAAACCGACGAACTGAAATAGTATGAAAAAAGAACTGGAATTGGAACCCCTCACCAGCTGGCTACCTGGTATTGAACGGCCGATTATCATCAGCGGTCCCTGCAGTGCCGAAACGGAGAATCAGATGATAATGACCGCCAAACAACTCGCGGCAACAGGAAAAGTCAACGTTCTTCGCGCCGGGATTTGGAAACCGCGCACCAGGCCGGGTCAGTTCGAAGGGGCCGGTGAGGAAGGACTAAAGTGGCTGGTTCAGGCAAAGCAGGAAACAGGCCTCCCCATTACCACCGAAGTGGCCACACCCGCGCATGTTGAGTTATGCCTGAAAAACGGTGTTGACATTCTCTGGATCGGGGCACGGACAACGGTAAATCCTTTTTCGGTGCAGGCCATTGCCGATGCACTGAAAGGAGTTGATATCCCCGTGATGGTGAAAAACCCTGTAAACCCGGACCTCGAACTATGGATCGGTGGATTGGAGCGCCTAAACAAAGCGGGCATAACGAAACTGGCCGCCATTCACCGGGGATTCTCCTCTTCCGAAAAGGGTCCCTTCCGCAACGCGCCGATGTGGAACATAGCTATTGACCTCAAGACCCGCATCCCCGACCTTGCCATTATTTGTGATCCAAGCCACATTTCCGGAACGCGTGATCTGATCCCCCTCATCGCGCAAAAGGCTCTCGACCTGGATATGGCCGGCCTGATGATCGAAAGCCACATACACCCTGATGCGGCCTGGAGTGACGCGAAGCAGCAGGTGACACCCTCGGTGTTGGGTAACATCATCGAAAACCTGGTTGTGCGAAGCCCGTCTTCAGCAAACAAGAGCTTTAAGGATACATTGACTGTCCTTCGTGAACAGATCGACCATCTTGACGACGAGATCATGCAAAAGCTGGCGTCACGCATGAAGATTTCTGAGAAGATAGGACTGTACAAAAAGGAAAACAATGTCACTATTCTACAAGTCAATCGTTGGGAAGAAATTGTGGAAACGCGGATATCTCTCGGACGTGCTATGGGACTTAGCAGGGAGTTTACCAATGAACTGCTGAAACTGATTCACAACGAGTCTATCCAGGTTCAAACCCGTGTAATGAATAAAGTCGAGGAAAGGGTGTAATCAAACGCCCGCAGGTTCTTTTCCGTTGCCGGGCTCCGTGTCCGGAAAGCAGGCAGCGTGGCTCCGTGTGCGGTTCCGGTATCGCATAGGCAACATCAGCCGATCAAAAACAATCGGAAATATTTCATTTCCTTACATCCCGGCCAATTTGGTCTGTGAATGGTGTATTTTGGTCTTTTTTAAGCTTTTTCAAATGGCAACTTTTAAGCATGCGTTGGCGCTGCAACTGCTGTTCTCCGCTATTTGCGTTCCGGCTCAGAAGATTCCCCTGATCGGGTCCGGCGATGTGATAAAGGAAGCTACGACGTTTTACGACAGCGGGCGGTATGAAGATGCAATTGCGCTTTACAAGACCATTCCAGCGCGCGACACGAACTACGTGCACATGCTTTCGGAATTGGCGATGACCTATGATGCCAACAAGAACTATAATGAGGCTATCGCAGCCTGCAGGGAGGCGCTTAAGCAACCCGATGCCTACAAGGCTCATATACTTCGCACGCTGGGAAGTGCGCTTGACCACAAGGGAGAATATGAACAAGCTGTCTCCGTTTTTGAAAACGCGATTCGCGAATTTCCTTACAACTTCTCACTTCATTACAACCTGGGCGTCACACACTATAATAATGAACAGTATGATAAGGCAATCGAATGTTTCTTCAATACGCTAAGCATTAATCCATACCATCCGGGCAGTCATCTGAATCTGGGAAGGCTATCCGCGTTTCAGGGTAAAAAGGTAAGGGCCATGATGTCGCTGGGAATGTATCTCTCCATTGCCAGTACCGATAATCCACGCCTGGTCTTCCTTGAGCGGTTCCTGAACAATGAGATCGCCGAAGAGGGCACCTTCCCCTTTGAAGGTACAACGCCATTCGACAAAATTGACCAGATCATCCGCGCAAAAGTAGTAACAGACAAAAACTTCAAACCCCTGGTTACCGTCGACGCTATCCTGGTGAAACAATACCAGTTGTTCCTTGATCAGATTTCACTGATTGGAAATGATCCGGATGACCAGTGGCTGGAATTCTACCTTCCCATTTACGCAGCAATCGGAGAGAGAAACCTCCTGGAACCCTTCCTGTATCATATTCTGAGCAGTACGGCGATTGCCGACGTTGCCAAATGGAAAAAGAAGAACGAAAGGAAGTTGAACGAATTCTATGCTTTAGCCAACAATGGCCTGGCACAGCACCGCCTGGTCACGACGCTCCCCCCGGAATCCGGAATGCCGGGACCGGTTAGTTGCTGGTATAATGAAGACAATCAATTGGTGGAAATCGGTAATAAAGGAGCAGGTGATACGCGGATCGGTAAGTGGCGATTTTATGAAACAAACAGCGTACTGATCGCGGAAGGTTCCTACGATGAGCAAGGTAATAAGGTTGGCATCTGGAATTACTACCACAACAACGGGAAGGTCAGGAGTATAGAGAACAATTCAACCGGGGAAGTAAGCCGCTATAACCGGCATGGCGAACCACTTCACCGTTATTTTCTAAAGGATGGCGAAATCGACGGAGAAGCAGAGATATTCTATCCGTGCGGGCAGATCAAAGAAAAGCTCGTCTATGCAGCCGGGAAGCGGTCGGGTCCCGGATCGACTTATTTCTCCAACGGCGGGCCGGAGAGCCAATACCGGTACAAGGAGGATGAGCTCGATGGCGAATACATAGAATATCATCCGGATGGTCAGCTAAAGAGCAGGAATTTCTACCGCGAAGGGTTACGTGATGGCCCCTTTGAGGAATACTATGGAAACGGCAGACTTCAGTCGCGGGGTTCTTATGAAGCCGGCAAGGCTACGGGCCGTTGGGAGTACTTTCATATGACAGGCAAACCGGAAAGAAACGGAACGTATAAGGAGGGTAAGGGCAGTGGCACCTGGTCGTACTATGACCTTCACGGCAATCCGATTGAAGAACGTACGTTCGATGAGGAGGGCGAGATCCATGGTGAAGACATCATTTACAGCAACGGCAGGGTGGATTACATTCATTATTATGACCACGGGCAATTGACCGGCATGACTTATTTCGACAACGCCGGCGAGGAAATTTCCAAATCGGGCCACCCGTCAGGTACGTTCGACACCCGGGGATACTATCCCGATGGAAAACTTCGTTTTGAAGGGAGTTACAGGGAAGGCAAGGCTCATGGAACCTGGAAATACTATTTCCACGAGGGAAACCCGGAGAAGCAATATACCCAGGTGAATGGCCTGACTCACGGCGAATTTGTAGAATATTTTCGTTCCGGGGGGGTCAAATACCGGCAGCATTTTAAAGAGGGTACGGTGCACGGATACGCTGCTGAATATTATGTTGACGGTACGGTGAAGGAAGAAGGCTGGTACCAGAACGGACAGCGCGAACAGCAATGGCTTGGGTGGTATAAGGATGGTTCTATGGAATCAGACTACTACTACCGCAACGGCAAACTGGATGGAGAATGCATTGACTTTACTATTGACGGCAAACGATTCTCCTCGTACACCTACCGGAATGGCCGCGTAGTATCGATTGTCTATTACAATGAGGACCAGGGTGCGCGCGTGTCAGAATCGCTTGCTGGCAAACTGGATAAGGTTGAACAAACGTACGCAAATGGAAAAGAACATACCCGCATGACCCTGTCGTGCGGATTATTCACTGATGAACTAAAGAAATTCTATCCGGATGGTAAGGTGTATTCCGTCCAGGAGG
>DATBVZ010000456.1:0-10863 GCA_036515095.1 Cyclobacteriaceae bacterium
TCACCATTGAGGTAGAAGTCGCCAATATTTAGCCGCGCCCCCGCACTCACCCGCATGCAGTTATTTCGGAAGGAAAGGCTGAAAGGGTCAGTAAGAACTACCTGGTTATCGCCGCCATCGCTAAAGGTCACGTAAGATCCCAGCACATCCGCCCTTGATCTGACCGCATTGTACCCGATGCCGCCGTAGAAAGTCACCGTTGTAAGCTGCTTTGAAATCAACCCCTGAACAAGGAACGCGTGGACTTTGAAGGGCATTTCCTGTTGGCGCAGGTCATTATCGGGGCGGTTAAATCCCATTGTAGATGTGTTTATCTCACCGGACATCCTTGTATAGCCCGCAAAAAGGGAAAGGTCAAATGTCTTTGTCTGCCAGGCAGGTATGTGTTGTTTTATGTCATGCATAAATCCAAGACCGACCAGTCCCGCACGCGTAACCGAACCCAGGTTCAGGGTCGGAATAAAACGAAGTTTCAGGTCGGTGTTCTTCCCGATGCCGACGCCAGCCTGAAACATGGGAACGGCGACACCCTGCACGAGCCATCGGTCGGGGAAGTCCAGACCCTCAGCGCCAGCGTATTCGACGAGTTCGGTACCCCCGGGAGTCTCAATGGCAGACTGATAGGTCGTGTTGACATCCGACCCGATCATGGTGGGCGCAATGCCCGAAGGGTTCAGCAGCACAGTGTTTTCCAGCCCAAGTTCATCGGCCCGAAATGATTGCGCTGAGGAAGGCAGAAATACCGCAGTGGCGGAAAGTGAAACATCAAATCCAAGCCGCTGATGAGGACGCGCCGTATGATGCCATCCGCCATTGACACCGTAAGAAAGGCTTTCGATAACGGGATTGAGGTAAGCACGTGTAAGTTTACTACCGTCTGCCGTACCCGCTTGCAGGAACCGAATAAACTGGCTGGCCTGAGCGCTGGAATCGTAAACAATACTGACGGCACCAATCAGGACCGCCAGTGACCTGAGGTAAAAAAATTTCATACTTAAGAAGGGTTAGATTCTGCAATTTAAGGCTTTGAAAATGTATTTGAAACCTTGTGTACCTTTAAGGGCAATTACGCGTGTCCATGAGGCTACTTTATGATTCTTTCATCGTTCTTTTCGGGATCATTTCCAGGGTAGCCGGGCTCTTCAATCCGAAGGCCAGGAGGTTTGTTTCAGGCAGAAAGGATTTGCTAAGCAAAATTTCCATGGCCTTCGCGGGAAATACCAGTCCTGTCATATGGGTACATTGCGCATCACTGGGCGAGTTTGAACAGGGACGCCCCATCATCGAAAAATGCAGGGAAGCATATCCTCAGCATACGATCCTTCTCACTTTCTTTTCTCCATCAGGGTACGAAGTTCAAAAAGAATTCAACAAGGCTGACTTCGTATTTTATTTGCCCCTGGATACCGTTACCAACGCCCGCCGATTTATTCAGGCCACAAGACCCGTGCTTGCGATTTTTGTCAAGTACGAATTCTGGTACCACTTCGTGACGGAATTAAGTCGTCGGCAAGTGCCTGTCCTTTCTGTCTCTGCGATCTTTCGAAAAGAGCAGTTGTTCTTCAAATGGTACGGAAATTTCTACCGCACCATTCTTCGTTCCTTCGATCATTTCTTTGTTCAAAACGATGAGTCGGTACGGCTGCTTCAGTCCATTAGCATTACCCGTTGCACAAAAGCGGGTGATACCCGATTCGACCGGGTGTTTCAGATTGTCAGCCAGGCGGAAGAGATACCACTTGCCAGGAATTTCAAAGGCCGGGATCAGGTACTTGTGATCGGCAGCGCCTGGCCGGATGATATGAAGGTCCTTACCCCTTTCATCAATAACAAGGCCGGCTCCGGCGCGCTGAAGTTCATTATCGCGCCGCATGAGATCAGCGAATCATTTGTCAGCACCATTATTGATTCCCTGGAGGTAACGAGTATTCGCTATTCAGCGATCCGGGACGCCAACGTTCCGAATGATGCCCGTGTACTGATCATCGACAACATCGGGATGCTTTCGCGGCTGTACCGGTACGGCGAATTTGCCTTTATCGGCGGTGCTTTCGGCGATGGACTACACAACATACTCGAGGCTGCATGTTACGGTGTGCCGGTCTTCTTCGGAAACCGCAACTACCGGAAATTTGGAGAAGCCACAGAACTGATTGACCGGGGAGGAGCTTTTGCGGTGGCTGATTATCCCGATCTTCTGGCGCAGTATGATGCCATCTGCTCCCCCGACAATTACCGGCGGGCACGTCAGGTTACCCGGGAATACGTCGAAGAAAACCTCGGCGCAACGGAAACCATAATGAACTACTGCGCGACCATACTAAAGCAAACAGAATGACAGGAGTTGTGTTACGATCGACCGGCTCATGGCATGACGTACTTGCAGAAGACGGAAAAAAATACGCATGCAGGATCAGGGGGAAGATCCGGCTTGAGGGAATAAGAGAAACCAATCCGGTCACGGTAGGCGACCGGGTGGAATTCGAAATGGGAGATAACATGATCACATCCATCCTGCCCCGCGAAAATCACATCCTACGCGCATCGGTAAAGAAGACCGGCCATTCCAACGTGCTGGCCGCCAACGTCGATCAGGTGATGATCATCGCGAGCCTGTCCTTTCCGCGCACTTCCCTGGGATTTATCGACCGGGTGACGGTTGCTGCGGAGGCGTTCCGGATCCCCCAGGTTATCGTCTTCAACAAAACGGATCTGCTGGGCGAAGAGGAACGGGGCAGGCTTGCGTCCGTTATGGAGCTCTACCAGTCTGTCGGTGTCAGATGCCTTTCACTTTCTGCCCTTCACGATGATGTACGTTCAGTACAGGAACTGTTGCAAAACAAAGTGACCTTGCTCACCGGTCATTCGGGAGTGGGTAAATCGACGCTGCTGAACCGTATTGCGCCGGACATCCGTCAAAAGACAGGTGAAGTTTCCGGCTTTTCAGAGAAGGGCATTCACACCACCACTTTTGCCGAGATGTTTCAGCTGGGTCCCGGTACCTTTATCATCGATACACCCGGTATCCGGGAATGGGGGCTCACCGACATGAGTCAGGAAGAAATCTCCGACTATTTCCCCGAGATGCGCGATCGGCGTCTCGAGTGCCGTTTCGGTCCGCGTTGCATTCATCTGCAGGAGCCCAAATGCGCCATCATCGCAGCGGTGGAGAAAGGCGAGATTGCCATGAGCCGGTATGAGAGTTATGTGAGTATGGTGTTGGGTGAGGATAGTAGAGCGTAGGTCGCTGCCAGCCATGGAATACACGGTAAACGGTCAGACAATCCATTATCGCACCGAGGGTGAAACTAAAGCCGGTGGCCACTACTGTCTGATAGACGACGCCCAGGACCTTACGGCAGGCACGAGATGGACAGAACGGGGTTTCACCATTGAACCCCTTTTCGAAAATGGTCTTCACGCAACCTTTCAGCAAAAGGCGATTGCACTGCTGCGACAGTGTTGGGAAAATGCAGGACTCGCCCTGGCTCAGGACTTCAAGCCTGAATGGTATCACAAACTCGTGCCGGACCAGCAAACGCACCTCCGTGCAGTTGAACAAACAAAGCTGCTGACAACGGACCGTTTTCCGGTTGATATACGACTTATTGAGGAACCTATCTCCGCACTGTGCGCCCAAACCCTGATCGCAGAAAATCCCTTCGATAACCAACAACTATTTCACTTCCGCGTTATCCGGCCACATAGTGGCGACAACAATCCCCTCCACAGGGATGCGTGGCTTGAGGATTATTCGGACTGCATTAATCTGTACATCCCCATTGCAGGAAGCAATGCGCTTTCCTCCCTGATACTCGCCACAGGCAGCCATCATTGGAAAGAATCCAGAATTGAAATGACGACAGGTGGCGCATTGATCAATGGTCAGAAATTTAATGTCCCCGCAGTTGCACGTATCCTCGGTCCGTATGAGCTTGTCCGTCCCGACCCAAAACCCAATGAGGTCCTTATATTTTCACCTTACCTCGTCCACGGCGGCGCTGTCAATCTCAACAAGGACATTACACGGATATCCATAGAACTCCGGCTTTGGAAAAAATGGTTGATCTGACATGAGTGCAGTTGACGATTTGCGTTTTGTGTTCCTGCTGGCAAAGAAGGGTACGCTGTTGGGTCCTTCAGTTGATCACGAACATTTGCGAAGGCAATCCCTGCGGGAGGTGCCTCAGGAAATTTTTGATCCGGAATCGTTTACTCAAAAAAGCAACTATGAAACTTTTCGCTCCGGGTTGCTGGCAATTCCGGTGATCCGGTCGCTGGTCGGGAACACGGCGTTTCTCAAATCCCCGGATAATGCATACCGTCAGTTCTTCATTTCGCATCAGCAGCGTCTTGTCTACTTAAGAATCTACAAATGCGGAAGCACATCCGTGTTGAAAAGCTTCCTTCCATATGTCCACGAGCCGCTTCGGGGGTACGCGCTGAAAGCTGCCCAGGTTGATTCACTGGCACACTACCTTGTAAGCCGATCGTTGCCCGGCGCGGCGAGCAAATACACCTGTTTTACAGTTACCAGGAATCCGCTGGAACGTCTGGTGTCAGCCTATCTCGATGTTTTCAACGACCCGGCATACCGGGCGGATTTCCTGTTCGGCGTATTCAGAAAAAGTCAAACGTTCAAAGAGGTAGTGAAATTACTCGCTCTCGTTCCAGACAAGTACCGCGGTCCCCATTTCGTCTCCCAATCAAGAATTCTGACTCAGGCCAAAGGTGCCAGGCCACTCGTATTCAACCTCGGCAGTAATAACGTGGCGTTGCGAACTTTCCTGCAACAACATGGCATGCAATTAGCCTTTGAGAACAAATCGCCTGTGATCTATGATCATACGGAATATTACGATCCGGAAACACTGGAACTGGCGTATCGGATCTATGAACAGGATTTCAATACACTTGGCTACGCTTCCGACTTTCACAACCTCAAAAAAATCATCGGTAACGGATGGAATGATAAAAATCACGCACCGCACTCATCGGAAGCCGCATCGCGCTCATCGTCATGAAAAGCCGGTCGCTAACCAATGTCGCACCCAACTCCTCCAGCACCTGGTAAAACAGCCTGGCCTCGTTGTGATTATCCGACAAGACCGATTGACGCAGCTCATACCGAACGCGCAGGATCAACGCGCTGCGGTCATCATCATCGCGATTCAGCTCCATGGCCTTCCGGCAAACAAGGTAGGTGGAATACAGCTGCTTGTCGCCGGGTTTGTACCAGCGTGCCGACATGGACTGGCCCGCCCGTCTGATCAAAGTAAGCGGCTCATTCACGAACGCGTACTTGAAGTCGCGCGACGAACGAACCCAAAAATCAAAGTCTTCGTATGACAGTGATTCATCATAGCCCCCCAGCTGATCAAGTACGGATCTCCGTACCAGCATCGTAGGGGCGGCGATAAAGTACCTGGACAACACGTCCCGGTATACAAAACCTTCAGGAACTTTTTTCAACAGTCCTTTGCTACGCAAATGCGTATAATGCCTGCGAATAAATTTGCCGTCGGCATCCATGTAGTCGGCGTCGGTGAAGACCACGCCGTAACTATCGTCCAATGCACCAAACCGCCTTAGCTGCTTTTCGATGCGATCGGGTTTCATGATATCATCCGCTGCAAAATCCACAATGAATTCTCCCTGGGTCTCCCGGAAGGCCGAATTGAACGACTTACAGTTTCCGCGGTTACGATCCGACAAAAGAACCCGGATGCGAGGATTTTTTTGTTTGATCCGCGCTATGACCGCCTGACTGCCATCCGTGCTGGCATCATCGGCCAATACAATCTCAATGTTCGGGTAGGTTTGGCCCAAGACGGACTCAACAGCTTCCTCCACCCATCGGTGCTGATTGTAGCACAGACAGACGACAGATACCAGCGCCTGGTCCTTCACCATCTCCTGCGAAATGTAAACTTCGTCGTCGGGGTGGCGCCGACACCCAGTTTGAAATCCAGTAACCCGAAGTTGGGGCTCCCCTCAATGGCCGAAGTGCCAAGGTCAAGGATCCTGTAATCTCTCTCCTTGCAGTAGCCAACCATGCCTTCCAGCAGCAACACCACCGGACTTAAATGGTCATAGTCCCGCGGGTGGGCGGAGTGAAAGTTAGCCATAACCCCGTTCCCCACATCGATGGCGATGGAGGCCGCAGCCAGAACGCTTTGATGCCTCACGCCAAAGAGTAAAAAGCGATTCGGAAATGTCTCAACCGTTTTCCGCAGTGTCTCCCAATCTACGGACAGATCGTACTCACGTTCAATCCGGCAGGCAAGTATAAACGTGTATATCGACTCCAATTCTTCAAGAGGAAGAATACCGAAGGAAAGTCCGACCTTTTCCGCCTGCCTGATCCGCCTGCGCTCCCACGCATTAAGCCGTTCCCTGAAATTGTTTTTTACTTCCAGAACGGCGCCGGGTTCAGCTACACTGATCTCAAAACCCTGATTCAGTAAAAATGTAGTAATCAGATCGATCGTGCCCGGCTGGTAGGCCGCAGGCGGGTTTGTGATCACCAGCTCCTTCACCCCCAGATCATGAAGCCGTGAAACAGTGAACTCCACAAACTTGTACAAAACGATGGGTTGGATTGCCGGTAGGCATTGATAGGAACCAAAGGAAGCCCTGAAGGGGGAAACGGCACGGGTTCCGTCAACATTTACATGAAGGTGGGCATCAATGGTATGGTGATTGTTGTTTACCACATAGAACGAAAGCCAGTTGCCGGGCGACTGAAGCTGTAAATGTGCGGCGGACTGAAACAGCCAGCGCTCATACGCGTAAGTTAGATTTTCCGATAGCGGAGATTCCCTGAAACTGTAGCCCGTCAATACGGTATACCTAATCGTTTGTACACAAAATGCATAAGCCATGCCGGTCCGATCAGGAGGAATTGAATGTCTTTCAGGAACGATGGCTTCTTTCCCTCCACTTTGTGTCCGTAAAACTGCCCAATCCATGCAAACACAAACAGGATCAGGCACACCAGCCACAGGGGCGCAATGTTTAAACGGGAAATAAAATTGGCGAGCACCAGGCACAAGACACCAAACAACATCATCCCGATGCTTAAGGGAATGGAGAGCGAAACGTAATAGACGATCACAAGTATCAGCGCCACTCCTGCCCAATTGGCGTGCGGATTCCCGTCGCCGAGGAAAGATTGTACAATACCGGAAGGCAGCGAGGCCAGCAGCCCAACAAGGCTGAAAAAGATCAATGGCACACAGATCCAGTGAATGGTTTTGTTGGTCTCGTCCTGATGGCTCTCACCGTACTCAGACAAAAGTTGATCAATCCTTCTCATGTCCATTCTTATGGTACCAAATTTACACCATTGTCAATTATCCTCCCAACGATTTTGAAGCCGCAATCTTGGTTTTTACCTTCTGCCAGTCCTTGACCTGCCAGTGCACTTTACCTGTGGTCAGGTGATTCCCCGCCTGGTCATGGATCTTCACTTCGCACACGACTACAATGGCATGCTGTATCTTCAGCGGAACATAAATTTCGCTTTGCAGCCAGTCGTGCGTCAGGGAGAATGTAGCGGTGGCATCCATTTTCCCCTGGTAGTGATAGTCCATCTCAAGGCGCTGCATGATCAGCCGGTACTTTTTGCTGTCAAGTTGCGATAACAACAAAAAGCCGGTGGTGAACTCGGATAGGGTGGCAAGGGCACAGGCGTGCAGCCCGTTGATATGATTAAGGTTTCTTTTTCGGTAAGGGATAAGGGTCTTAATGTGGCGGTCGTCAATTTCAAGGATGCGGAAACGGTGGGGTTTGTTGAATGGGATCACCCGGTCCAGTGTGAGGTTTAGCAATCTCCGGTAAAACGGTGATGCTTTGGCTTTCGCAACGGCTTTATTCAGATCAACCATAGGGTTATTTCAGCGTTCTTAAGGTACGCGATTTTCAGGTGATAATTAACAGGATTAATCCAAACCCGATCAGATACTTTTGCGGATATTGGAGTCCGGGATCCGGTATGAATTATTTGGTCTGAATTATGCAAAAGGTTGTCGTTCTCGGTGCAGGTCTGGTCGGTAAGGCAATGGCTATCGACCTGGCAAAAGAATTTAATGTTACCTCGGTTGACAGAAACGAGGCCGCTCTTGCAGAAGCGAGCAGACACGGTATTACTCCGCTGAAAGCCGATCTGGTTGACGCGGCTAAGCTGAAAGAAATTGTTGGCCCTTTCGATCTGGTCATAGGGGCCGTTCCGGGATTCATGGGATTTGATGTGGCAAAAAATGTGATCGAAGCCGGAAAGAATATGGTGGACATTTCATTTTTTCCGCAAGATCCATTCGATCTGGATCAGCTGGCCAGGGAAAGGAATGTCACGGTCGTCACCGATTGCGGCGTGGCCCCCGGTATGGGAAATATTATTTTGGGCTTTCATCACAGACAGATGAACGTTCATACTTACGAATGCCTTGTCGGCGGCCTGCCATTTGTCCGGGAGTGGCCATACGAATACAAAGCTGTCTTTTCCCCCATAGATGTAATCGAGGAGTATACACGGCCAGCCCGGTATGTCCATAATGGGCAAGTTGTAATTAAAGAGGCACTTTCGGATCCGGAGCTGATCCACTTCCCTGAGGTAGGAACCCTGGAGTCGTGGAATTCCGATGGCCTCCGGTCACTGATCAGGACCATGCCGGAAATTCCTGCTATGATCGAAAAGACCCTGCGCTATCCCGGTTGTATCGAATACCTCCGGGTTTTGCGGGAGACCGGATTTTTCTCCAGTGATCCGGTTGAAGTCAATGGCGCGAGCGTCCGGCCCATAGACCTCACCGCAAAACTGTTGTTTCCCAGGTGGGCGCTCAAGCCCGGGGAAGAAGAATTTACCGTGATGCGAATCCGTATAAGCGGTGAAGAGGAAGGGGTTATCCGGGAGTATCAATACAATTTGTTTGACCGTACAGATACAAAGACCGGAACTCTTTCGATGGCCAGGACCACGGGGTACACCTGCACCGCCGTTGCCAACCTTGTACTACGCGGCAGCTATACCCGGAAAGGAATATCCCCGCCGGAGTTTGTCGGCGAAGACCCCGCCCATTACCGGTTTGTTATGGATTACCTGACAGCACGGGGCGTAAACTACCGAATGGAAGGCTGACGGGTTGTCCCCCGCTTCAGAAAAAAAATCCCTATCTTGAATGCTTAAAATTCCGATCATGGTTGCCGGGGTGCTTTTAACAAGAACAGAGAATGACTGATAAAAAAGAGCCTACACTCGTCCTTGCATTGATCCCCATCGTTGTACTAATATTCCTGCTTACGATTAACGTAGTGATATATGGCTCTGATTCCATCGGAGGTCCAAACCAGCTCGCTTTGCTTTTGGGCGCGGCCGTCGCATCAATCATCTCCTGGCGGCTTGGGCATTCCTGGAAAGAGATCGATAAGCACCTTGTCCGAAGCATAAGTTCGGCGATGTCGGCCATCATTATCCTGCTTATCATCGGCGCGTTGACAGGCACCTGGCTCCTCAGCGGGATCGTACCGGCCATGATCTACTATGGATTGAAAATACTCAATCCCACAATTTTTCTTTTTGCAGCCTGCGTGGTTAGTGCGATCGTTTCACTGGCAACGGGAAGCTCCTGGTCTACCATTGCAACGGTAGGCATTGCGCTGCTTGGTATCGGGAAGGCGCTAGACATCTCAGAGGGGGTTATTGCCGGCGCGATCATATCCGGCGCCTATTTTGGCGACAAGATGTCGCCGCTTTCAGACACCACTAATCTGGCACCCGCGATGGCAGGCACCGACCTGTTCACTCACGTGCAATACATGTTCTATACTACTGCCCCCTCACTGGTGATCAGCCTGATCATTTTCCTGATCTGGGGATTCACCCTGGAAACCTCGGCACTTGTCAGCGACCCTAACGAGATCCTGTCGGCCATAGAAACCTCCTTTAACCTGAATCCACTGCTGTTCCTTGTACCCGGTATTGTGATCGCAATGATCCTCAGGAGGGTCCCTGCTACACCGGCCTTGCTCACCGGGGCACTATTGGGCGGACTGTTTGCCATCATCTTTCAGCCACAGATTGTAAATCAGGTCTCCGGCATTTCAACGGATTACGTGAAATCATCCTTTGTTGCTGTGATGGATGCATTGTCAACAACAATTAATATCAAAACTGACAATGCCATGATCACCGAGCTTCTTACAGCAAGGGGAATGGGCGGAATGATGAACACCATCTGGCTTATCATGTGCGCCATGATCTTTGGCGGCGCAATGGAATCCTCCCATTTGCTAAGGGTCATAGCGGAACATATCATTCGCTTCGCGCATTCGACCGGTTCACTGGTAGCTTCAACTGCCGCCACCTGCATCTTCTTCAATTTTACGGCGTCCGATCAATATATGGCCATTGCCGTACCGGGTAGGATGTTCGCTGACACGTATCGAAAAAGGGGATTGAAACCGGAGGTACTAAGCAGGACGCTGGAAGATGCCGGAACGGTGACTTCGGTGCTGGTACCCTGGAATACCTGCGGTGCGACACAGGCGACTGTCCTGGGGGTAGCAACTGCAGTATACGCGCCTTTTTGTTTTTTCAATATTATCAGTCCCTTCATGTCTGTCTTTTTTGCTTACATGAACATAAAGATCCGGAGAATTCATGAGTCAGCAAGCGAACAACCAGCATAACGGACCGTTTACTATTTCGCATGAAGAGATCGGCAACCTGCCCCTGAAGGCTTATTCGGGAAGGATTGAGTTAATTCAGGAAGCCAGGCACCTGCCTTCGGTCGTTAAGGAAATAGTCCGCCATGAAGTAGTTGGATTCGATACGGAAACCCGCCCCAGCTTCAGGAAGGGTCA
>DATBVZ010000457.1:0-5534 GCA_036515095.1 Cyclobacteriaceae bacterium
AAATGCAGGAATCGGTGATCACTGGAAACAGTTGTCTGAGACGCTGGCGAATGCGCCCGTTAGCAACGACCGCATCGTGGTAAAGACGGGCACGCGCGTAAAGATCATACCGGTGAAGGATATACATTACCTGGAGGCGGACGATGACTTTGTAAGAATTGTGACGGATGAAGGAGCCTTTCTGAAGAATAAGACGTTGCAGTTTTATGAGAATACACTGGATCCTCAGCAGTTTGTGCGGGTTCACCGTTCCTATCTTTTGCACATTAACCGGATAACCCGGATCGACCCCTACCAGAAGGAAAGCCACCTGGCCGTCCTGCGCGATGGGAAACAAATTCCGGTAAGCAAGAGCGGGTACGCCCGGCTGAAGGAGATCCTGGGGATTTGAATTTGCATAACCCAGCCTGATTTTGAATGCATTTTGGCTCATCCGCGAAGCGGGAATTCCGCGCTAATACATATCTTCGCGGGATGCAGAATGCTTCCCCGAATACGATCAGGGTCTGGTTACGGGCTTTCCGGTTGCGTACGCTTCCGCTTGCCGTTTCCTGCATCGGTATGGGCGGCTTTCTTGCGGCTGCCGCGGAGGCCTTCCAGCTCGACATATTTATCCTCTGTATACTTACCACCATCTTCCTGCAAATACTCTCCAACCTGGCCAACGACTATGGCGATTCCGTCCATGGTGCTGATGGCACACACCGCCAGGGCCCGTCGAGGGCAGTGCAGTCGGGCGCTATTTCCCTTTCGCAGATGCGGAGGGCACTTTTCCTGTTCATCGTTTTGTGCCTGCTGAGCGGAATCGCGTTGCTGGTCGTTTCTTTCGGACTGGACTGGAGCGCATTGCTGTTTTTCTTCTGCCTTGGGATCGGGTGCATCCTGGCGGCGATTGCCTATACCGTTGGACAGCGTCCTTATGGTTATATCGGACTTGGCGATGTCGCCGTGCTGATATTCTTCGGGCTTATTGGCGTCCTTGGATCCACCTACCTTTTCACAAAGAGTTTCCAGTGGTTTGATGTGCTGCCGGCAATGAGCTGTGGATTTTTTTCCATTGCCGTGTTGAATATCAACAATATCAGGGATATTGACTCGGATCGCCTCGCCGGGAAGTATTCCATACCCGTGCGTATCGGAAGAAAAAGAGCCGTACAATATCACTGGCTTCTTCTGGCAGCGGGAATGCTGTGCCCGGTGGTGTACACCGCCGTCAATTACCGTTCCGGCTGGCAGCTTTTGTTCCTGCTGGTGATGCCGTTATTTATCCAAAACGGCCTGATGATCCGCAGCAAGCCCGGGCGCGAACTCGATCCCTACCTTAAACAAATGGCTATTGCCACACTTCTCTTCGTGATCCTGTTTGGCATTGGAATTATTTCATAGCTATTTAAACCCAAAATGCAAAACGCGGGTCTAATCATAAAAAGCACGATTTAGCAATTTTTATTTGTGCAGAAACGTTATTTAACCGGCTTGCAGGCAGTGAAATTTGACACGCGGGCTGGTGGCAAGCTGTAAGTCCGTTGTTATAGACAAAACAAGATTGGAATGAAGCGTATCAAGGCGATTTGTACCTCAATACTGATCATAGCGGTTGGTGCCGGATGTGAACCACAACCTGACGATATTAAATTGCTGGATGAGTTCGTCGTGTCGACCAATTTCGATCCGGATGCTGATTTCAATTCCTACCAGACCTATTACATCCCTCAGGATACCATCGGGCTGGTTTCCAACCTTGCCTCCGATGATACTATAATAGTCGGAAACAATTACGCCCGGCCCGTAGTCAACCAGGTGCAAAGCAATATGAGTGCGCGGGGTTATCAGTCGGTCGACCTGACCGATGATCCGGATCTGGCTATCAATGCCTACGTTCTGAAGAACCTGAACATTTTCCAGGACGTTAATTATTATCCCGGCGCGTATGGCTATCCGGGTTATTACTATCCGGGCTATTACGGGTACTACGGTTATAACTACTATCCCTACGTTACGACGTATGCTTATAATACAGGTGTGCTCGTAATAGAAATCGTAGATCTCAAAAATGTAACGCCCCAGAATGAAGTAACCGTGATCTGGGATGCCTACCTGGGGGACGTTTTCAGTTCAGTTGATCTCAGCCAGCAGACGCTGGACGGCATCGATCAGGCATTTTTCCAGTCGACCTATTTAACAAAACAATAGACCGGTATGAAGTTGTTGATTTCGTCAGCGATAATCGTGTTAGTGACTGCAGTTTCCGTTCAGGCACAGGACTTTGACCGGTATTTCTATTTGTCCTGGATGGGAAGCAAGCCACTTTCCAATACTTCATGGAACGATGAGAGCACGGGCAAGGGTGTTCGCTTTGGCTACAGAAAGATCATTAACGAAAAATTTGCGGCAGGTTTCGACTATACGTGGGCTACCTACGACAAGTATTTTCCCACCGCCACCTTTGAAGAAGGTACCAGGGCAATAACGACCGATTATTTCAACTATGTCTATTCGTACGGATTGACCCTGAGCGGCCAGTATTTCCTGCCTTTTGCAACTGAAAGGGTCATGCCATTTGTGGGCATAGGTGCGGGGGTGGCACTGAACCGGTATGTGCAGTATTATAACATCTACACCGAGGAGGACCAGACTTGGGGATTTCTCGGGCGCCCGGAGGTCGGGGTACTCTTTCCTTTCGGAGGCAAATGGGGAGCGACGATCTCGGGTCAGTATAATTTCTCAACGGCGAAAAGCGACTATTTTGGGTATGACGGCTTTAATAGTCTCAGCGTAAACGTTGGCGTGGTCCTTATGTCCTATTAGGATACTTTTTTTTTCGCCGAATGCGCATGGCATGGGTCAACTGCTATCTTTGCAGTCATGCCGGAGCAGATACTCATCCTCGATTTTGGTTCTCAGTATACGCAACTTATTGCACGCCGCATAAGGGAATTGAACGTTTATTGTGAGATTCATCCCTACAGTAAGATTCCCACGCTGACGGCGGCTGTCAAAGGAGTGATCCTTTCCGGAAGTCCCTGCTCGGTACTTGACAAGGATGCACCTGCCATTGACCTGGAACTATTCAGGGGAAAGGTCCCTGTTCTGGGCGTATGTTACGGCGCCCAGCTGATAGCGCATGATGCAGGCGGAGAGGTGATGCCGGCAAAACACAGAGAATATGGAAGGGCCCGGTTGACGAACGTCGACCACCATTCGGATCTTCTCAAGGAAATATCACTGGATACCCAGGTGTGGATGTCGCATGCAGATACCATCGTTTCACTGCCGGAAGATTTTCAGGTAATAGCCAGTACCGGCTCAGTGAAGATCGCCGCTTACCGGGTTGACCAGGAAGACATCTACGGTATACAGTTCCATCCGGAAGTCACCCATACCACCGAAGGAAAAAACCTGCTTCGGAATTTCGTCGTGCACATATGCAGGTGCGCACAAGACTGGACACCCGATCAGTTTGTGGAATCGACCGTTGAGGCATTGAAACTAAAACTGGGGAACGACAAGGTCGTCATGGCGCTTTCCGGTGGCGTGGACTCTACGGTCGCTGCAACACTGATCCACCGGGCTATTGGCAAAAATCTAAGCTGCATATTTGTCGATAATGGATTATTGCGAAAGAATGAATTTCCGGAAGTTTTGGAGTCGTACAAAGGCATGGGCCTGAACGTGACAGGTGTGGATGTCAGGTCGAAATTCTATGCAGCACTAAGAGGATTAACCGAGCCTGAAGCCAAGCGCAAGGCGATTGGAAAGACCTTCATTGAAGTCTTTGACGAGGAGGCGCACAAGATCAAAGATGTAAAATGGCTGGGACAGGGAACGATCTACCCGGACGTTATCGAATCCGTGTCGGTGAAGGGCCCTTCGGCTACCATCAAATCGCATCACAATG
Source organism: Cyclobacteriaceae bacterium (assembly GCA_036515095.1). Taxonomy (GTDB): domain Bacteria; phylum Bacteroidota; class Bacteroidia; order Cytophagales; family Cyclobacteriaceae; genus ZC4RG29. The sequence continues at coordinate 3,899 of DATBVZ010000457.1, forward strand.
TCGGTGGACTTCCCGAAACGATGAAATTGCGGGTCGTGGAACCGCTCAATACACTGTTCAAGGATGAAGTAAGAATTGTAGGGAAAGCCCTGGGTATTGAACCCAGGATACTGGGAAGGCATCCGTTCCCCGGTCCGGGACTTGGCATACGAATCCTGGGCGAAATCACCCCCGGGAAGGTTGAGATCCTCCAGGCCGTGGACCATATTTTTATCTCCGGTCTTCGCCAGCACGGGCTTTACGATCAGGTTTGGCAGGCCGGCGCTATGCTGCTGCCCATACAATCGGTGGGTGTGATGGGTGACGAGCGTACCTATGAGAGCGTGGTGAACCTTCGGGCTGTTACCAGCACCGATGGCATGACAGCCGATTGGGCGCACCTCCCTTATGATTTTCTGGCCGACGTTTCCAACACCATCATCAACCGGGTAAAGGGGGTTAACCGGGTGGTGTATGATATCAGTTCCAAGCCACCTGCAACCATAGAATGGGAGTAATTGGAACAACTTTTGTGAGTTCTACAGTCCAAAAACGTGAAGTGGTCGGAATTTTTTATAGTCTTAAGCGCTAAATCCTAATCTTTAGGTATGAAGCTATCAATAATGATCAGAGTAACCTGGTATTTTTTGGCGTTTGTCCTCACCGCAGGGAGTGTTAATGGACAAGCCGATTTCAGGCAGCAATTTGTTAATGGCAAGAACCTTTTCCTGGAAGGAGAATACAATCTCGCCATGGAGGCGTTCAAGCCGGTAATCCCCTATGATGCATCAAACCCTTATTCGCAATACGCATCCTTTTACTACTCCATCGCGGCCTATCGCCAGGGCTACCTTTCGGTAGCAAAGGATATGCTCAACCAGGTTAAAAAAGTGAATCCCAACTGGGATAAAATGGACGAGGTCAATTTTTGGCTGGGGACCATTCACATGGACAGCGGCGAATACTTTCAGGGCCTTAACCTGTGGAAGGGAATAAGGAACCCGTCGGTAAGAAAGAACATAGATGCATCCAAGAAACGATACCTCGGCAAGATCGATGATCCGGAAATACTCCGGATGATGACAGAAGAGCATCCGGATGATCCGGTAATCGGTCATGCGCTGGCTTATGCATTGTCAAGGAACCTTAACGATCCTGCTGTGCGGGACCAGTTTGAAGAAACGATAAGGAAATACAAACTGAAGCGGGGCGATTTTATCAACGAGGCTCCTCCCAGTTATACGAAACCGGTTTACTCCGTTTCGGTACTGTATCCTTTCATGATGACTACCCTGGATCCCACCCCGGCCAGAAAACGCAACCAACTGATCCTGGATCTCTACGAAGGAATGAAAATGGCGGTTGATACCCTCGGCAGGAGCGGAGTAAAGATCGACCTGAGGGCTTACGATACAGAGCGCAAGGCCTCTGCCATCAGCCGGCTCTTGAAAACACCCGAATTGCTCAATACCGATCTTATCGTCGGGCCGTTCTTTCCGGATGAGAATGCGTTGGTTCAGGAATTTTCGATGAAGAACCGGATCAATGTATTCAAGCCGTTTACGAACAACCTGGAAATGGTGGGCGCAAATGAATTTGGCTACCTGATGCAACCTGCCTATGAAACTATCGGCCGTAAATCCGCCGAATTTGTTGC
>DATBVZ010000458.1:0-3387 GCA_036515095.1 Cyclobacteriaceae bacterium
GGGCCAGGGATTCTTTGGATCCACTTCGCGCTTTCTGAATGAGAATACGAGCTGGGGTTCTGCCTTTGATGGTGAACTACGGCCCTGGGGACGCGTTGTTGACAACCAGCAGCGTGTGAAGCCATTCGTTGCGCTTCCTGATAATGTCAAGGAATTTTTTGAGACCGGAAAGACATGGACAAATTCATTGGCCCTTCAGGGCGGTGGAGACCGGTCGCATTATTACATTTCCTATTCCAATGTCGCCGCTGACGGCATCTTCCCAACCGACGTTGACTCGTATGAACGGAATACATTGTCGGTAAGGGGCTCTGCGGATATCACGGACCGGATCACCAGCTCGGCTTCACTGAATTATGCACGCTCGGAATACAGCTTTGTGCCGACGGGCCAGACAGGCGCGGTCTATGACAATGTTCTTCAGACTCCGCGCGACATCCCCTTGCTTGAGCTGGAAGACATCGAGAATCCGCTCAATGATCAGAACGGGTATTACTCGGAATTTACGCTCAACCCCTGGTTTATTCTTAAAAAGTATGGGTCGAAGTCGGTTATTGACCGGCTGTTTGGAAATTTTCAATTGAATTACAAGGCAAACGAGTGGCTTGATTTCACCGCGCGGGTAGGTTCCGACGTATCAACTACAGAATGGGAACAATGGACACCCAAGCAGGTGATTACAGGGCCGAACAGCGGCAATTCCAATCCCGGGAGGTACAGCATTCAGACTATTTATGCCAGGGAATTCAATTCTGATCTGATCGCAAACTTCAACAAAGATATCAGTCCGATGGTGAGCTTCACCGGCCTGTTAGGATGGAATGTAAATCAGCGCAGAACGCAGAACATTTTTACCCAGATCAATGACCTGGTTATTCCTGATTTCTACAACATCACCAACACGGCAAATACGCCTTCAGCCATCACCGACACGCGACTTCGCAGGTTGTACGGTGTGTACGCGCAGGCGATATTCGGATACCACGATTATCTGTTCCTGACGGTCAGCGGACGCAACGATTGGTCGTCGACCCTTCCGGAGGACAATCGATCGTTCTTCTATCCTTCGGTAAACCTGGGTTTGGATGTAACCTCGGCCCTTGGTCTGGAGAGCAATACATTGTCTTATGCCAAGTTACGGGCAGGCTGGGCTCAGGTCGGAAAGGACGCTCCGCCTTATCTTATCCGGTCGGTCTTTGTCCCCGGCACGCACACGGATGGATTCATAACCGCCAAAGCACCCTTTGCGCAAGCCATTCCCGGCTTCGAAGTATCCAACACGATCGGCAATCCTTCGCTCCAGCCCGAAATTTCAACAGAAATTGAAATCGGTGCGGATCTGCGGTTTTTTGGCAACCGGCTGGGATTGGATGCAACCGTCTACAACAGGGATGTCAAAGACAATATCCTCCAGGTACCGGTGGCCGCATCCACGGGCTATACCGTTCAGGTGCTGAACATTGCCAAACTCTCCAATCGCGGGGTAGAATTGTTGCTCACCGCAACACCCGTGATGTCGACTAATTTCAAATGGGATATCTCGGTGAACTGGGCAAAGAACAATTCAAGGATAGAAGATCTTGGCGGTCCGACCCAAATCTCACTGGGAGGATTGTCAGGCAATGAACTCATTGCCCGGGTAGGGGGGCCGGCATTTGAAATTCAGGGTGACATTCCATTACTCGACCCGCAGGGCAGGATCGTTGTGAACAATGGCGGCCAGCCTATTCCCAATCCTGCCAAGCAGATAATAGCGAATACCAATTACAACTGGATTGGTGGCGTTACAAACCGCTTGTCCTACAAAGGGTTTACCCTATCCGGAACATTTGATGTAAGAAACGGCGGGGGAATGTACAGCAGGACAGCGACGCTCGTGTATTTTGCCGGCACCACGCCAGCTACCATATACAATGACCGGAAGCCCTTTGTCATTCCTAATTCAGTAGTCCAGGTAGTTGACACCGATGGCAACCCAACCGGCGAGTATGCAGAAAATACTGCACCTATAAACGATTCCGATGGCCAGCTGCAAAACTTCTGGTCCAATGGCGGCTTTGATCTCGACCGGTCGTTCATTGTCTCAAAGTCATTTGTCAAGCTCCGGGAGGTTGTCCTGTCGTATTCATTTCCGCAGTCTTTGCTGTCAAGGACGCCGCTCACCCGGGTTGAACTGAGTCTGATTGGAAGGAACCTGTTGATGTGGGTACCGGAGGAAAATCTTTTTATCGATCCTGAAAGCACCACCTTCGGCACCGACATCGATTCGGAGTTCGGAGAGTACGGTGCTTCACCTACCACGCGGAGTTATGGTTTTAACTTAAGGATCACCCTTTAATTCAAATGAGAATCAACATGAAATTATCATTTAAAATAGTAGCGGTGTCACTTGCGCTGACGGCACTTTCGACATCCTGTGGAGAGGATTTTCTGGACGTAAATACCGACCCCAATAATCCATCCGACGCCACTCTTGATCTTGTATTTCCTGCCGGAGTCAGTTCCGTAGCGTTTACGCTGGGAGGCCAATGGCAGGTCCTGGGAAGCTTGTGGTCGCAGCACTGGACACAGTCGACCGGAGCTAATCAGTACGCCGTGATAGACGATTACAACATCACCGAATCATACTACGACCGGCAGTATTCTGAATTGTACTCGGGAGCTTTGAATGATCTGGACTTCGTTTCCAAAAAAGCCGAGGAGGAAGAGAACTGGAACTATTACCTGATGGCCGAAGTGATGAAGGCCTATACGTATCAGGTCCTGGTGGATTTTTATGATCAGGTTCCTTATACGGAAGCACTCCGGGGAAGTGAGGATCCCACACCAGTTTTTGATGACGGACAGCTTATCTATGATGATCTCATCGCCAGGATAGACAATGCGTTGGCGAAGGACAGGGGTACGATCACCTCCACCGCTCCCGGTGCCGATGACCTGGTCTTTAAGGGCGACATGGACAGTTGGGTAAAATTTGCGAATACCCTTAAGCTGAAGATCTTTATGCGACAAACGGAGGCCCGTCCTTCTGTTTCCGAGTCCGGGATTTCAGCGTTGTTTGGTTCAGGCGTTGAATTCCTGGATGTGGACGCCGAAATGTCGGACTATATCGACGTCGAAGACTTCAGAAATCCGTATTTCGCGGTGCAGGTATCCCCGGCCGGCGTTGGGCGGGGGAACGTGGATGTGGCTGCAAGCAATACCCTGTTGAACACGCTGCTGGCATCAGCTGATCCGCGCGTGGACGCAATTTTCAATACGCCGGCTGCCGGAGGCGGACATGCAGGTCTGGATCAGGGCGATTATACCAATTCCAGTTTCCTTACCCACAACAACCTCTCCCAGCCTGCTATCGGCCCCACCCACCCCGTAGTCTTCATAAGTGCC
>DATBVZ010000459.1:0-6944 GCA_036515095.1 Cyclobacteriaceae bacterium
CTCGGTAAACGATTTGTCCTCATAGCGGATGGGGAAAGTACCCCAGTTTGCCAGCCGCAAAAAAGACTCAATCTCGGAGTTGGCGGAAGCCAGCGCAGGCGCAACAAAATACCCCGTGCCGGATGAATGAAGCCGTTCACCCTGAAGGATGCCGCTGATCGCGAGCCTGTGGATCCTGCCGGCGTCCTTGTGGAAGCGGTCGTAGCGCAGTTCATCCTGGATGAACAGAAAGATCAGGAGGCTGCACGTAATGCCGAGGGTCAGTCCCGAAATATTGATAAATGTAAATACCTTATGCCGCACGATATATCGCAAGGCTATTGTCAGGTAATTTCTAATCATGGCAGGTGCACATGGGGGGTATAAAGGTATAAGGTATAAAGGTATAAAGGGTACTGGGATAAGAAAAGCGGGAAGGGGATGGGGGGAAGTGCCCCTGCTCCTTAAGATCCGTACTTATTCCTCCCAACAACCATGATCCCCCTATACCCTTATACCTCTATACCCTTATACCCTTATACCCTTATACCTTATACCTTATACCTTATACCTTTATACCCTTATACCCTTATTACCCTTACACCTCTCCACCCCCTCAATCCTTCTCCCGCTTGATTTTTACTTTTGCAATGGGCCCCACCGATATGGGAACCTTTTCTGTTTCGATGTTGGCGGCCTCCAGGCCGTAGAGTTCGGCGGTTGACAAGCTGAATTTCTTTATGATCCTGTATCCCTGGATAACAAGCCGCTCGAAATTCGATATGTCGCTGTCGCTCGACGCCCACGAGTGGATGATGATAAACTTGAAATCCGAAAACATACTGTACTTGTGCAGGGATGGGTAAGGGCTTACCAGGTCGATCTCACCATTGTCTGCCATTTCATGAATGATCTTGTTAAACATCAGGTTAACCCGGTGTGGGGTCTTGAAACCCAGGACCAGCCGCACAAAGAAACACCGCTTGGGAATGATGGTGTCGATGGCATACCGGCTGGTATACGGTGTATCCACGGTATCGACATGGAGAAACCAGTAAACGTCAGCGCGCTTGGGGCGCTTCTTGAAGATCGAGTAAATAATGTTGGAATCGATGTACCGCTTGCTGTTTGCTACAGCCAGGAATACCAGGTTGGTAGCTTCTTTTGGAACCGTGTGGTCCTGCTGAAGATCCTGCAACATACCCACATAATGTTTCAGGTCGACAAACTCGGTGTGACGTTCCCGCAGCTTGCGCGCCCTGAGCAGCAGGAACATGGTCACAAAGAAAAACAAGGCGATGGCAAAAGTAAACCAACCACCATGCGGGAATTTGTCCAGGTTAGATACCAGGAACATGCCTTCGATGGAAAAGAATACGAAACCAATGAGGGTCGATTTAAGCGGAGACTTCTTCGCCGTGGCAAAGTAAAAAACGAGCAGCGATGTTGTCATCAGCATGTCGAAGGTAATAGCCAGACCGTATGCAGACTCCATTCTTGTGGAATACTGGAAATACAATACCACAAGAATACATCCTCCCATCAGTATCCAGTTGATCGAGGGGATATAGATCTGTCCCCGGACCTCGCTCGGGTAGCGAACACGCGTAGCCGGCCAGAGTTTCAGCTTCATCGCTTCGTTCACCAACGTGAACGTTCCGGAAATCAATGCCTGACTGGCAATGCATGCTGCCAGTGTTGCGATGAGGATGCCATAAACGAGGAACCAGTCGGGCATGATCGCGTAAAAGGGAATATTTTCATCCAGCGTCGTTCCCCGCTGGGTCAGGAGCCAGGCACCCTGACCGAAGTAATTTAACAAAAGACATACCTTCACCACCACCCATCCGGCCCGGATGTTTGTCTTACCGCAATGACCCAGATCGGAATAGAGCGCCTCAGCCCCGGTCGTACACAAAAATACCGCGCCAAGTATCCAGAATCCGCCGGGGTAATGGCTCAGCAACCGGTATGCGTAGTATGGATTCAATGCATGGAGCACGGAAAGATTATCTCCAATATGTATGGCGCCTATTATCCCGATGGTAATGAACCATATCAGCATAATGGGACCAAATGCCCTGCCCACGATGGTTGAGCCGAATTGCTGAAAGACAAACATCGCCACAAGGATGGTGATCACGATGGTGAGTACGGTTGTATGCCCGATCCCGGGAATCAGCATAGTGAGCCCTTCGATCGCTGAGGTAACGCTGATGGCGGGTGTGATAAAGCCGTCTGCAATCAGGGTAGCGCAGCCGATAATAGCAGGATAAATTACCCAATTTGCTTTGTACCTCCTCACCAATGCATAGAGTGCAAAAATTCCACCCTCACCTTTGTTGTCGGCATTCAAAGCCAGGTAAACGTACTTGATGGTGGTGATGCTGGTCAAGGTCCAGACAATGCAGGATAATCCTCCGATGATGAGTTCGTCTTTGATTACATCATCGCCGGCAATAGCCTTGAAGACGTATAACGGGGACGTTCCTATGTCGCCGTAGATAATTCCCAAAGAGATCAGGATGCCGGCGGTAGAGAGATTTTTATAGCGGTCGTTTCCTTCCATCGATCTTAAACCCCTTCTTTGGGCCGGGCGATTATTAACCGGTTGCTCTTGTCGTAACTGAAGTAGCTCCAGAGCCAGCTGAGCAACACAAGGAACCGGTTGCGGAAACCGATCAGCGAAATCAAATGCACAAACATCCAGATCAGCCAGGCGAGAAATCCATGCGTCTTGAATCCTTTGAGATCAGCCACCGCCTTGTTTCTTCCGATGGTCGCCATAGAGCCCTTATCAGTGTACCGGAAGGGTTTCATCGGTTTGTTGTTGATCAAACGCCGGATATTCTTGGCCACCAGCCTTCCCTGTTGCATAGCGGGAGGAGCCATCATAGGGTGTCCGGTAATGAAATCAGGATCCGCATCTTCCATTATGGCGGCGTCGCCTATGGCGAAGATATTAGTATATCCGACGATTCTGTTGAATTCATCCACCTTTATTCTCTGCGATCTTCCGATCACTTCTTCCGTCAGACCCGGGATCGGCGTACCGCTTACCCCCGCTGCCCAGATCATCGTGCGGCTGATCAGGCGCTCGCCGGTATTGAACAGGACACTGTGCCCGTCGTATGATTTCACCGTACAATTCAAATGGACCTTGACGCCCATGCGCTGCAAATAGTCCAGTGCTTTCTCCGATGCCCCTGAAGACATTCCGCCGAGAAGCCGGCTCGTGGCTTCGACCAGATGGATGTCCATATGACTCATCTCCAATTCTTTGTAATCGCGGGGGAACACGTGCAGTTTCAATTCCGCGAGTGCGCCGGCAAGCTCCACGCCGGTTGGGCCGCCGCCCACGATCACAAAATCCATCAGGCTGTTGATGATCTCCGAATCGTCCGTAAGCAGGGCCTGTTCAAAATTGCGGATAATAATATTCCTTAGTTTAATAGAGTCAATTATGGTCTTCATTGGCCGTGCATGCTGCCTGACATCTTCCAACCCATAATAATTTGTGGAGGCGCCGCTGGCGATTACGAGATAATCGTAGCGTATGCCACCGATCGATGTTTCAATGTAGTTTTCTGCCGGCTTGATGGACATTACCTCTCCCAGCCGGAAGTAGAAATCTTTCTGACCGTTAAAGTGCTTTCGGAAAGGCATCACGATCGAGGCGGTCTCCAGGCCCGAGGTGGCTACCTGGTAGAGCAGAGGCTGGAAACAGTGGTAATTGTTCTTGTCAAACAGTACGACCTGTGCCTTAAGACCATCAAAGCCTTTGATTACCTGAAGGCCGCCGAAACCACCTCCTATGATCACGATGCGGGGTTTGCCCAGGTCTTCGATGCGCGTTCGCGAGGTAATTAATTTGGGCATTGAAAAGTCGGAATCTTCAATTCGGGGGCAAATTTAGTCCGCCTGCCACCAATACCAAACTCAAACACGGAATTATCGTACCGCTGATTACCGGGAATTATGGCTGTTTAGCCACGGAGGCGAATAAATTTCAGGTTTGCAAATGACGCATTGGAAATCCCGCTTATTTTTGTATCAACTTTAAAATCAATTAAATATGTTCAGAAAATTTCTTCTCCTTTTACCGGCCACGGGGCTTTTTTTCACCGGATGCGATACGCAGGAAAAAGAGCGGCTGCAGTCGAGAATCGACTCGCTCCAGGTAGAACTGGAAGGCAGCCAGAAAGTAGCGCAAACGTTGCAGGAAGTAGGTGTTCTTTTGGATTCCATTGATGCCAGCAGGCAAATCCTCAAAGTAAATATAGTCGAAGGTACAACTGTTGAAGACTATACCGCTCGTATGAAAGACCTCCAGAACTACGTGCAGGAGACAGAGCAAAAGATCGATGGCCTGGAAGAGGATCTAAAGAAATCGACGTCTGGATCCTCCACGTTGCGTGCGACCATCGGCCGGTTGCGCAAGGATCTTGAAGGTAAAACGCAGGAGATAGCTGTATTGCAGGAGCAGGTAGAAAAATTCAGAAATGAAAATGAGAACCTGGTTCAGACCGTCGGACTTCAGGAGGCTATGCTGGAAGACAAGGAATCTGAATTGTTCACCAAGCAGCAGGAACTGGCGCTGATTGAAGCGCGCATCCAGGAATTGATGATCCAATCCAAGATGACCGAGGCGGATGCTTACTTCGCCCGCGCTGCCGCGGTAGAAGAAGCGGCTAACCGCACGCGCCTGGCTCCCCGGAAGAAGAAAGAAACACTCGCGGAGGCTGTAGAACTTTACAAGAAAGCCTTGTCCCTTGGAAAGGAGGAAGCACAGGCAAAAATTGACGAACTGGAAAAGCGAATTTAGCCGGAAGCTGACAACTATTAACCACTAAAAAGAGCCGGTGAACTTCTCACCGGCTCTTTTTAGTTCAGTTCCTTTGGATCAGGTAAACGGTATAGGTGAGGTACCCGATCAGAAAGATTGCCGCCTCCCAGCGGTCGAGTTTATTCCGGCTCAATGTAAACATGAACACAAGGAGCAGTGCGGTAGCGCCAAGCAGCACGAACAGGTCTTCGTTAAGGATCACCGGAAATCCAATAGGACGAATCAATCCGCTTACCCCGATAACGAAAAAGATGTTAAAGATATTTGATCCGACGACATTGCCGATCGCTATGTCGGTATTATGGCGATAGGCGGCAATTACGGACGTGCTTAGTTCAGGGAGGGAGGTCCCGATAGCCAATATGGTCAGACCAATCAGCTTCTCGCTCAGGCCCAGCGTTGTCGCGATAGAAACCGCATTCTCAGTAACAAGGTAGCCGCCACCCACCAGCAAGGCGATGCCCAGCAGGACCATGCCCGATGAGATCCCTACTGAATGCACGATTATATGATCATCCGTTTCGGTGTTGACGTTTCTCATCGTGCGGCGTATATAATACAGAAAGAACACCAACCCTGCCAGCAGGATCAATGAATCCAGTGGGCCGATCCGGTTTTCTTCCGCACCCTGAACCCTTGCATCGTTGGCCAGAAGCCACAAAATAATGGCGGCTATCATCGACAAGGGAACTTCGTACCGGATCGAACTCTTTTGGACAACAAGGGGATAGATCAGTCCGGATACACCCAGTATGAACATCAGGTTGAAGGCGTTGCTGCCGATCACGTTACCCAGTACCGCTTCGTTCCGGCCATAGATCGAGTTGATCACATTGACAGTGAGTTCCGGTGCGGAGGTTCCCAAAGCCACAATGGTGAGGCCGATAGCCAGTTCAGAAATGCTCATTCGCTTAGCAAGGGAAGATCCGCCACTGACCAGGAAATCGGCACCCTTGATAAGTATAACCAGGCCAACAACGAGAAGAAGCGCGCTCAGGAACATTATGCGTTAATTCACTTAAAATTCGTTTCGTACACAATCCCGGGCGAAGATCAGGCCATCGAATCATTCCTGATCGGTCAGGCGCATTACATCCCGTAAATGTCGCTGTAATTTAGGACGAGCGGTTCACCCGATTGCCATTCCGTCCCATAATTCTCTTTGAAGGCTTGCCCGGGGGTTGTATACTTGCGTCAGCATGACGTTAAGCCTGGACGATATAAAAGCTCCCATCGCCGGAGAAATGAAAGACTTTGAGCTTAAATTCCGGGCGTCGATGAAGACCCGGGTGTTGCTGCTGGACAAGATCATGGACTACATTGTGAAGCGCAAAGGCAAACAAATGCGTCCTATGTTTGTCTTTCTATGTGCAGGTACCTGCGGAAAGATCAGCGAATCCACATTCAGGGGGGCATCGCTCATTGAATTGTTGCACACCGCAACGCTGGTCCATGACGACGTCGTAGATGAGGCCAACTACCGCAGGGGTTTCTTCTCCGTCAACGCGCTATGGAAAAACAAAGTGGCGGTACTCGTTGGCGACTTTCTTCTGTCGCGCGGACTGATCCTTTCCGTGGAGAACGATGACTTCCATCTCCTTCGCATTGTCACCGATGCAGTGAAGGAGATGAGCGAAGGCGAACTGCTGCAAATAGAAAAATCAAGAAGACTTGACATCACCGAAGACGTTTACTTCGAGATCATCCGTCAGAAAACGGCCTCCCTGATTGCTTCGTGTTGCGCTGTCGGGGCAAGCTCCTCCGGCGCTGATCCGGATTCAGTGAGCCGCATGCGGCAATTCGGTGAAAAGATAGGTATGGCATTCCAGATTAAGGACGACCTGTTTGACTACGGGGAAATGGAGATCGGAAAACCCCTCGGCATAGACATTAAGGAAAAGAAAATGACCCTTCCGCTGATCTATGCGCTTTCGAAATCGTCCTGGCGGGAAAGGAGGGGAGTTATCCGAACCATCCGGAACAATAGCGAGGAACCAAGAAAGGTAAAAGAGGTTATTGAATACGTGAAAAGATCCGGCGGGATTGAATATGCCGTTGAAACCATGCAAAAATTTCACCGTGATGCGCTCGCCATACTGGACTCCTTCCCGGATTCCGC
>DATBVZ010000460.1:0-5170 GCA_036515095.1 Cyclobacteriaceae bacterium
CTCTTCCAGTGAAATGTTGGTGAGCAGCACGGTAACTTTTTTCTGTTGCTGTTCCTGGGGCTGAGCAATTGTGGTTAAGCTCATGAGTACGCATAGCATCGACAGCGTGATCTTCATATTAATTTTCTTCACATCCGGCGCCATCGAGCATGTACGTACCTTTCTCTACGTTGACTTCCAGGTCAAGGGCAATGCCAAGTGTTTCAACAACTTCATCAAGTGTTGGGTCATTAAAGGATCCTGTAAACCTGCATGGCAAAAGCTTTTCGTTGGTGACCTGAATGTCTTTACGAAAATAGGAACGAAGGACTTTCACGACTTTGCGGAGCGGGGTTTTCTTAAAAACCAATTGCTTATTCTTCCAGGCTAAGCTATTATCATTCTCCTGTCGTTCTGTGATCAGGCGATGATCATTTCTGGTAAGAATCCCCTTGACGCCAGGTGTGAGTATGACGCTCCTGGACTGGTCAATGGTTCCCAGGCTAACCTTGCCTGTTACTACAAGGACTTCAGTTTCAACGTCATGAGCATACGCTTTGACGTTGAAAGAAGTTCCCGCCACTTTTATCTGTGCGTCTCCGGTGCGGATGATGAATGGTCTTGCCGGATCACTTTTTATGTCGAAGAAGCCTTCGCCTTCCAGGTTTACGAACCGGTCCTCATCAAAATTATTGTCATAAGTAAGACGGCTATCCCTGTTCAACCAGACCTCAGATCCGTCAGGCAATACAGCATGAAGGTTGTTGTCAGCAGTTTGTATACTTACCTCATGAACCCTGAAAATAGTAAGGTATACAATACCGGAAGACAGCAGTACCACCAGGACCGCGGCAGCGATCTTTAACCAGTCCTTTCCTTGCACATTTAGTTTACGGACGGAAGCTTCCGGTGCAGCATGAAGGGATGAAGCAAGTTTTCTCCACTCCTCTTGTGACTGAAAATCGATCTTCTTGTTTCCGGTAAGCTGCCAGATGTGCTGGAATTGATCAACCATCCTGCGGTTTTCCTCTGATTCACTGCGCCATGATTCAAATTCCTGACGCGCTTCAGGCGATAATTCACCCTGAAGATAGGAGAGGATCAGATGTTCCTTGTTATCACTCACTAAGCCGGCGTCATATAAATGTTAAAATTAACAGTATCTGTTCCATTTTCATCTTGCCCGACAGCTAAAATCCTTTCTGCAGCGTTTGAAGAACCGGCCCATGGATCGCTCGCGATAAACGGATCATCTTTGAAATAGATCTGAGATACCAGTTCCTGATGGCCCGGTGCCGTAATGCGGAAATGGATATGGCTGGGCCTGAACGTGCTGCCGTTAAGGTAACGTCCCGGGATGATCGTTTTAAAGTGGTAGATACCATCAGCCCCTGTTTTATAGCGCCCCCTGAACCGGAATTCTTCGGATGTGTCATACTCACCTTCATTATCGGCGTTCCAGATCTCCACTACTGCATCGCCGAGCACCGTGTCACAATCGGTGAACACCTTGCCCTCAATAAGCAAAGGTACGCCTGTGTCACCCAAAGGGATAATTTCCTCACGGAAGGGTGCACCTGCTTTATAGAAAGGGCCGAGAATATCAGCGCTGGTAGTGCAATCCTTTTCATCAGGAAGGATCTCACTTTTATCCTCGCACGACACAAGACCGGGTAATGATATCGAAACCGCTACCAGTGTACTATTCCTGATAAATTGCCTCCGACCAAAAAGTTTTTCATCCTTTTTCATACTGCTATTGGCTAATGATATGATCGATAAGAAACACTTCCATCTCTCCGTTGTAGCGTGTGGGAGGATCAGGGTAATACGCATAGATTTCGCCAATATTCTTTGCATAGTAATGATACGCTCGTGAGGTCTCCACAAATTCTCCGTTGTCGTTCATCCATGATTCTGTTTGAAGTACCCCAATAACATTTTTATAAACGATGCCATGAACCTTTTTTGTATCGTTCACCGCGATAATGGAAAACTCCCTTTTTCCCCAATCATCATATGCCCACGAGCTGTGTAGCGGCAGGCCGGCATCTAAAAATTTATACTCCGGCACGTATGCACCCCATGCATAGTATTCATTATTTGATCTTTTGATCCACATAAAAGGTCCGTAGGGTGTTGATAAGGACTTGTAGCTGTCATCCCAATAAAGGGCATCCCCCTCTGCACTATAGCGGACTGTATCATAACATACCGCGGCCCCATCCGCCCCGGGACAATGGTACTTTGTGACATACTCCCACCGGTTTCCCTCCGCCATAGGAAAGTAATCACCTTTCACAGGAACAGCTTGCCGAATGTCATCATCTAAACAGGACGGGACTATGAAAGAAATGCCGATAATCAGCAAAGCATTTGTTGCAGGATATTTCATACGTTCATCGTTCGTCTCCCTTGATAAGACAATGGAAGAACCCATCCCCTCCCCCTGCGAACCAGGATTTTTTCTTTATTAGGGACTTGTTATGCCTGTAATAACAGTGCAATCACAAGCGCATTAGTAAGGTAATCCCCGAGCGCTTTCCGGAGAAGCCTGAGGGCTTTCATCATTTCTTTCTCTACGGCCTTTGTGGAAATACGCAACGTCGCGGCCACTTCCTTATAGGACATTTCCTCGGAACGTATCAGCGTAAAAACGATACGCGTGCGCTCAGGGAGGTCATTAATGGCATTATCGGCTTTTTGAGTCAGCTCCTTATAAAAAACATCTTCCTCTGTAAGGTTTGATGCGAGTGCTGAAAGATCGGTTTGCCCAAGCCCCTGCTTGTTAAATCGCGTTCTGCTCTTAACAACATTCAACGCAGTGTTTACAGTTGCCTTTTTAAGGTAGGCTGCCAGCGAGCCGGTGATTTCCAGGTGTTGCCTGTTTCGCCACAGTCTAATAAACACATCCTGTACACTGTCTTTTGCCTGATCCGTGTCTTTCAGGACCCTGTATGCCAGCATACAAAGCGTAGGATGATAGCAGTCAAAAATATATTTAATGGCGGAAGGGTCGTCCTTTCTTAACAATTCCAGCAGGTCCTTTTCATTCATTCGTCTTAGCAATTTCGGGTAGCCTGTTTAGATCATTACAAATCAAGGGAGATCTGAAATTTGTGCAAGTAACGAAACTAGCGAAAAGATTGCGGGGCAGAAAATAAATGAGCCATACAATAGCCGTACATAGCCCGTTGATGCTTCCCTGGCAACCCGTTGAGCCATCCTACCCGACGGAGCCGCAAATAATGGGCGTCATCATAAGCTTTTAGCTTGTTTAGTTTTATTTTTACGGTTAAGCACTTGAGGCTGAAAATCATGTTGAGAACGAAGCTACCTTTTCTTATCCTCTTGTCGTTGGGTTCGCTCGCCAGCCCGGCTCAAAACAGGCTCCCCGCGTTCGAGATGAATGCGCGGCTCGGCAAGGGGATTAACATGGGAAATGCTTTTGAGGCGCCGTCTGAAACGGAGTGGGGAAATCCATGGAACCCGGAGTATTTCAAAATAATTTCTGAACTGGGCTTCAATCACGTGCGCCTTCCTGTCCGCTGGGAACCGGAAGAACGGAGCATGGCTACATCTCCATATACAATCAATCCACTCTTTCTGGAACGCATTCAGCAGGTAGTGGATACAGCGCTCAGGTACAACCTGCACATTATCGTTAACATGCATCATCATGAAGCGCTGTTTGAGAATCCCGCAGCACAGAAGGATCGGTTTTTGTCACAATGGTACCAGATAGCCGATCATTTTAAAGACTATCCTGATAGTCTGTTGTTTGAAGTACTGAATGAACCACATGGGAACCTGACACCTGAACTATGGAATGAATATTTTGCTGATGCACTCACGGAAATCAGAAAGACAAACCCAATGCGTGTGGTCGTAATGGGTATTGCCGAATACGGAGGGTTAGGTGGTATTGCCCACCTTCAGCTTCCCAATGATGAGTACATCATCCTTTCTCCTCATTACTACAATCCTTTCAACTTCACCCACCAGGGAGCTGAGTGGGTAGGACCTCAGGCCGACGAGTGGCTGGGCACCGAATGGAACGATACCGAAGCGGATCGTGAAACTGTGGCCAGTGAATTCAATTATGCCCTGCACTTTTCCGAAGCGAATCATATCCCGATTTACGTAGGCGAATTTGGCGCCTACAGCACGGCAGACATGGAGTCGCGGGAACGCTGGACAACATTCCTTGCCCGGTGGTTCGAAGAGCAGCACATGAGCTGGGCCTACTGGGAATTCAGCGCAGGCTTTGGTATTTATAATCCAGCCACCAAAGCGTACGTTATGCCGTTGGTGAATGCTCTTCTTCACAACGAGATGCCGGAGCCAACACCCATTGTTGCAACCCCCATTTACACAAGTAATTTCTCCGACGGTACAGATGGATGGACGCTCTCCACGCAAGGCGACGCGTCAGGTTCCCTTACTACTTCAAACGGAAAACTTAGCGTTTCCATTGCCTACGGAGGCGCGGAATCATGGCATGTCCAACTCGTAAAAAATAACATTCCATTGCAACAGGGCAAGCTGTACCGCATATCGTTCAAAGCCCAGGCGGCAGCCAGCAGAAGTGCCACATTTTATGCGGGCAAGGCAAGCGACCCATGGAACGCCTACAGCGGATACAATGGGATAAGCATGACTACCCTTGAAACGTCCTTTACCTTCTCCTTTACGATGACCAATCCGACCGATCCGGCCGCAAGATTGGTATTTGACCTGGGACTAAACGTAACTGGTGTGATGATCACTGAAGTAAAAGTGGAGGAGTTGAATTTTTTGGTCACAGCGGTTAATGAAGAAGTTTCCAGATCAAAAATAATCGTTTACCCAAATCCGGTTGCTTCATTTCTGTACAGTAAAGAGCTCGTACGGTATCGTTTTGCAGAATTGTATGATCTTAAAGGACAGTTATGGGCAACGTTTGATATCCAACAGGATACCACCAGGATCAGCCTGGAGGAAATCCCTCAAGGCCTGTACTTGCTCAGGCTCACCGGAAATGGCCTGGATGATCGTATCAAGATCATGAAGGAGTAGTGAGGGAAGTCCCCCGGCCTGGCTAAGTCTCTGATTTTAAGATATCTACGAAAACCCACCAATTAGCGCGGTTACGTCACTCACCCTTTTTGGCGCGTTCTTTGTTTTAACATTGATACTAAAGAACGAAACT
>DATBVZ010000461.1:0-5272 GCA_036515095.1 Cyclobacteriaceae bacterium
GTTCGTATGGTCCCTCCCATTACCGCTTCTTCCGGGATGATGTTTTCGCGAATGCCCGCATTGATCCTCGCCACAGTGATCACCACCGGCTCATTGGTGAGGTCCATCTGCCTGCTAACGATGGCTTGCAGGGCATTGATGATCTGAGCTGAGACAACAATAGGATCGACCCCCAGCCAGGGCGCAGCGCCATGAGCCTGCCGCCCTCTTACTTTAATGGTAAACCAGTCGGATGCCGCCATCATGCCTTCTTCCTTGTAGGAAATGGTCCCCAGCTTGCTTATTGATTGAATATGCAAGCCAAAGATGACGTCGACTTTGGGATTCTCCAGCACACCCTCCCTGACCATTAGCTCTGCGCCACCTTCCTCACCGGCGGGAGGACCCTCCTCGGCGGGTTGAAAGATGAATTTTACGGTGCCTCTCAGGGCGGCCTTGTTCCTCGACAGTACATCAGCAACACCCATCAGGATCGCGACATGGGCATCGTGCCCGCAGGCGTGCATTACACCGGTTTCCTGATCATTGAAGATCGCCTTGGCGGCAGACTTGTAAGGAAGATCATTCCGTTCGGTGACGGGTAGTGCATCCATATCTGCCCGCAACGCAATGACCGGTCCCGGTTTTGAACCTTTCAATATGCCCACTACGCCCGTATGGGCTACGCCTGTCGTAACCGGGATGCCCAACGATTGCAAATGCGCGGCAATTTTTTCAGCGGTTTTGAATTCGCGATTGGAGAGTTCAGGATGCTGATGGAAGTATCTTCTCCATTCAATTATTTTGGGTTCAATTTGCTCTGCCATCATGTCAACTGTTGATTGTAGTTTCTTAGTCACCTGTGCCATGGCAGTACAGGAGATGAGGACAAGAGCGATTGCATAGAACTTATTCATCGGAATTATTTAATTTGGCTACCGGATCAAGGTAAGGAATAATCCATAAAAAGCGCGCAGCCGATTCTCCTGAATGAATCCAATTTTAGATGGAATGGAACAGTACGCTAACTGTAGTCGATTGCATCTTGTGATACGCGGAACAGCGCTTCGCCCGGGATGTCCTGGATACTATGAGCGGATGAATTGCGCGTTTTTTAAAGGAATATGAAATACCTTCGTACCAGTCTTCGTTCTGTGTTTGAAAAATTGTGAGAATATTCACTGCTTTCCTGCTGCTCCTTTCCGGATTTGAAACCCTGGCCCAACTGGCCGGGGAGGAACCTGTCCTTTTCGACGGGCTCCGGTCTGGGGCCGCCCTGCCCGAAAAGTTACTAACTACCCGCAGTGCAGTCATCTACCCTTATGAGATGACTGCAAAAGAGTTGAGGGCCGTCCAGCAATCCTTCCAGCAAACCGGAATAGACGCCATAGCCTATTTCGATATCGACCTGGTGTTGGCCGGAAAGGATGTTACAAGGGCGTTGACATTTTATTTTAACAAGCGAAATGTTGTCAATCTGATTTTTTTCCGGAAGACGGTGGAGGGATACAGCGTTTTGGTCACTGGTTTTAATGCGAAGGAAACGCTCGTCGAAGAAAGTCAACCAGCCTGGCAGGCCGATGATCCGAAATTGGAGGAACTCCTGAAAAAGGTGCATCGGTTGGCAGCAAACAATCTTCTCCGTGAGAATTTTCTTATCAATGATCACCCGGAAATGGATTTGCAGGTGAATCCGATTGCAGGCAGACGTTCGGACTTTTTTGCCATTGATCTGAAGGTTGACCAGTTGGCTGTTCCGAAGTCCGGTGTTGAAGCCATCGACAGCAGGCTCGCCGAACTTTTTTCTGCCTATCCATTCAAATACAAGCTTACAGAGCCTGGATTATCCGAGCGCGAACTTCACGAGCAGGGTTTCCTGTATGTCTTGTGCTTCATCCATACCCGGGGAACTATTGCAAGGGAGCTGTTGGGTTATGATGTAAGCAAACCGGAAAGTGCGTTCGTATCCGTTACCTTTCCTGGAGATCAGGCACAATTCCGGAATATTCCCGCCGAAATAAAAGTGTATAAGTTCTACGTCAAGCACATCGGATCCGGAAACGTGTTCCTGGGAACAAAGTGGGACGCGGACACGAGTTGGGATCAGGCTCTGAAGAATCACCTGATGGCTTTCAAATCTGAGTTGAAAGTGAATTAACCGGTCAGTTCCTGTGTTGAACAATCCGTCCAATTTGACTTGCCGCAGACTGGCCTAGTCGGTAAGACTGAAGACGACACCGATTTTGGTGTAGTACAGGGTAGTGGTACCTTCGAAACCGGAATCCGTCCCGACGATAAGCCAAAGCTCACCTTCAGAGTTGGTGGTGGTCTTGAACGATACGGAGTTGCTTCGGTCAACCACATTGTACTCGGATGAAGGAGAGGGCGAAGCAATGTTTCCAACCAGAATCATGTCTTTGCCACCGCTAAGCTGGTTGCCTTTGTCGATGTTCATTTCATAATAGCCGTTTGCAGCCACCTTACCGGGTTCCACAGCTGATGCCCCGGCTTTCAGGTACACGCTTTCACCAGGCGACCCCCCTACCCCAACCGAATTCCTGGGCGCATTTGTAGCGAATTCTATCTCAAAGCCGATCTGATATTCGGTAGCGGGCATCAAACCGGTTATTTTTTTCTTGACAAACATGAACAGGTCGTCGCTATAATTAGTACCCGAGAGCATAAGTCCCTTACCCATGCCCAAATTTGAAGGCAGTTGGTCGTGCTTAAAGACCAATTTGTAAGCGATCGAATCGCCAACCGGGTATTCCGAAAAATCTCCAACCCACCCATAATCGCCCTGGGAAAAGTCAAAAACATGAGAAATAATATGGAGATCCGGCTCGCTGGTGCCCAGTTCGCAGGCGTTGCAGGCAAGAAGACCGCTAACTAAGAGTATTTTCCACCTCGACATAATTGATCACCTTCATCCAATAGACACCGGAATCGGGATTCGCGTTGCAAAGGACCCCCTTACTTCGTGAAGGGAGGCCGGCAATTTTCCTTTTTATTTTGCATCCGGCTACGATAAAACCTTGCAATTTTACGTCTACCGATAAGAAACCATACCTGTGGTTTTCACGTTTGGAGAGCACAGGGGATTTTATCGCGCTTACATGAATGATTATACCAATCTTGAAAAGGTACCGTACAACGCGGTCTTTGATTTAAGGCTTCTGGTTGAATTCTGGGAGAAAAAGCTGAAAAAAGGGGCGGAATCAGAGTGGACAAGGCAGTTGCTGAAGCGGATTGCTCTTGCTCCTGAACTGAAGGCTCCGTTAGTGGATAAAGGGGTTTTGGACAAGCAACGGGATCTCATTGATTTCATGATGGGGGCAGCTATCCCGTATGCAAGCGGAAATTCTGATCTTGCTGCTGCGGTTGTTCCATTCGAACAAAATCCTTTCTATAGCACACCTGCATTCAATGAAGCTGTACCATCGGGCAGTTTTGATGACGTCGTTTCGATCAACGTTCCGGGAAATCGCTATGTGATCGCCGCCACGCTGAAAGCAAGCCTGCTGATACTGAGACAATTTTACAATGTCGAGATTGAATTTGACAAGCCGCTGTTGCTGACGGTAAGGGATTCGGATTCCGGCCTGGAGAAAATATACAAGGTAAACGTGGATACTCGCTTTTGTTCCGTGGTTGCCCGGGAGGAACCGGCGCCCATAGATCCGCATATCCTCAAGTTCCTTGTCGAGAAGATATACGACCTGGATTTGCTCCTTCAATATATCCGTCCGGAGAATTTCGAATTTCACGGCTTTCTGATCATGCGCCTTACGGATGTAACGCAGGAAGAAATGCTTTCTTCGATAAAGTACGATCTGATCGCTAAAGATTCTGTTGGTAACCCCGAAAGTTTCAGGATAATTCAACAAAAGTTGCGCTCGATCATGAATCAGCCGGATCTTGTTTTAGGACTGGCTTATTTTGACCCCAACAACAACCTGATTCTGAACAGCAGTTATTCCGATTGCTGGAAAAGTATTACCAATGACACCCCGGGGGGCTGTGACTACTCCGGTTCGGTTTATGAACGGAGCTGGATGGAAAAACGGTCGATCACCATTGAAAATGTCGAGACCTATCCCTTCCGTTCAAAGGTGGAAGACTCGCTGCTGCAAAATGGAATAAAAAGCATCCTTCTGGCGCCGCTGATCGATGGCGATGAAACGATAGGCCTGTTGGAATTGGCTTCGCCCAGGCCGGGCATGCTGACCCCTGCTTCAGCTACCAAAGTAGAAAACGCTTTGCCAATGTTTACCATGGCGGTAAAGCGGGTTAAGTCGGAAATGGAAACCGAGGTGCGGGCACTGATACAGGAGGAATGCACGGCAATCCATCCTGCCGTGCAGTGGCGATTTTTTGAAGCGGGGTTGAGGCTCATGAAAAAACGCCAAGTCAAACCCGAAGCAACGCTTGAGGAAATTGTCTTCCATAATGTGTATCCGTTCTTCGGAATGATCGACATTCGCAACTCGTCGCGTGAACGCAATGCCGCCATTCAACAAGACCTGCAGGAAAATCTGGTGCTGGCCAGGAACCTTCTTGAAAGACTTTTGTCAAAGATCAGGCTGCCTCTGCTGGAAGAATTGATCTTCCGGACGGAAGGTAATATTTCAATTTTTGATCGCAGCCTCGCGTCGGGTGATGAGATCAATGTGCTGGAATTCCTGAAGCGCGAAGTCAATCCGGTCCTCGAACATTTTGAAGGTGATCCGGAGCTGCGCTCATGGATTGAAGAGTATAAGTCTGCGCTGGATCCCAATTTCGGCGTGATCTACAGGAGAAGGAAGGCTTTTGAAGATAGCCTCAATCAGATCAATTCGTTTGTCGGTGGGCTTGTAGATCAGGCTGAGGACAGTGCTCAGCAAATGTTCCCGCACTATTTCGAGAAGTACAAAACCGACGGTGTTGAATTCACGCTCTACCTCGGAGAAGCCCTGCTGCAAAACAGGAAATTCAGTGAATTCTATCTCAGGAATTTCAGGCTCTGGCAATTGATTCTGATGTGTTCGATTGAGCAACAAATGGTACAGATAAAGCCGTCGCTGAAGACATCGCTTGATATTACCCAGTTGATCCTTGTTCATGATCAGCCGGTGACCATCCGGTTTCGTGCCGACGAAAAACGCTTTGACGTAGACGGCGCCTACGACATCCGTTACGAGATCATTAAAAAGAGAATTGACAAGGCAAGAATTAAGAATGAGATGGAACGGCTGACGAAGCCGGGCAAGATTGCAATTGTGTACAGTCAACCGAAGGTGGCGAACGAGTACAA
>DATBVZ010000462.1:0-3484 GCA_036515095.1 Cyclobacteriaceae bacterium
CAGGGCGGACAAGCCATAGGAAAATGAAAAAAGAGACGAACCGTATACGTATCCTCATGTCGGGCGTTTAATCCTAAATTTAGGCCGTTCGCAGGCAGCAAAGCAATGGTGCAAATTGACAAAAAGTTCCGGGCAAGGCCAGTCTTAACCGCGCCTGATTTTCCTTAAATATTATACCTTTAACGAGCTGAAACATTGAAATGGAGACTGAATTAATAAGAAAAGCCAAATCCTTTGCCGAAGAAACGTTCAACAATTCTGTTTTTGATACGCTGAAGTACCACAATCTGGATCATACAAAGGATGTGGTTCGGGCTGTCCAGATCGTCGGCGGGCAATCGGCACTTAATGATGATGAAATGGAGTCTGCGATTGTTGCAGCCTGGCTTCACGACGTCGGGTATATAAATGGCAATGAAGACCATGAAACAGCGGCTGCATACCGGGCGCAGGAACTGCTCACCGAGTGGGGCGTCCCCCATAAGAAAATACTGGAAGTGACGGAGGCCATCAAGGCGACCAAAATACCCCAGCATCCAGAATCACTGGTCAGTAAGGTCGTCTGTGATGCCGACCTCTTCCAACTCTCACTGGAAGACCACCTGAAATACAGCGAGAAGCTCCGACAGGAATGGGAAGAGCAGAAGGGCCACCCTATCTCCGACGAGGAATGGATGAAATCAACGCTGGAATTTTTGCAGGAACATGAATACCACACCCCGTACGGAAGGACGGTATTGGAGCGCGAAAAGAAGAAGAATATTAAGCAGCTCAAGCGGGCTATCGGCAGGCCTGACTTCAGCAAAAAGAAATACGAAGAGCTGGAGAATGAGCTGATCAGGCTACGGACGAAGATTGAAAGACAGAAGGGACTGAAGCCCGACAGGGGGATCGAAACCATGTTTCGCACTACTTCACACAATCATATCCTGCTGAGCGAAATGGCCGACAACAAAGCCAACATTCTGATCACGATCAATTCCATTATACTGTCGATCGTGGTCTCGGTGCTGGTTCGCAAAGTGGAAGAGAATCTTGACCTGGTTATCCCAACCATTATTCTTGTCACCGTATGCCTTACGACCATGGTGTCAGCTATATTGGCTACCCGCCCGAATATATCCACCGGAAGATTCAAGCGGGAGGATATAAAGAACAAGCGTACCAACCTGCTTTTCTTCGGCAATTTCCACGGCATGGAAATCGAAAATTATGAATGGGCCATGAAAGAAATGATGAAAGACGGTGACTACCTGTATGGAAGCCTCATCAAGGATATCTACTACCTCGGCAAAGTATTGGGGAGAAAATACAGATACCTCAGGCTTTCCTACAACATCTTTATGTACGGCTTCGTGCTGGCAATAATTTCATTTGTTATAGCCATGCTCCGTTAGAGACTTGAACGAAGATTTTTTAAAGAAAAGAAACAGGCAAAGCCCGATTTCAAAAGCCAGTAAAGACATGATTGCGATAAAAATTTCCATAACCACGAATCAATTATTACCCCAGCAATTTATTGTTTCGGGTAAAATTCGCTTATGGCCACGGTGCTACGTGCTTTTAATTACGGTAATCGATCAAATTCTCCTTTGAATGGATCTCAGGGCTGTTTCTCCGGATCGTACTATGGGAAAAATTATTTCTTAAGTGGTTGATTATGTGATAGATAATGATAAAATAATCCAGCAATCAATCAACGCTTTTTCAGGAACCTGCAGCATCACGCAGCGATATGCCTGGCCACTAAGCCGTTGAGCAAAGCCACACCCGGAATGCCTCCCGTCTCATATAGGGAAACAACCAATACACCTGTATTCTTGCATACCCAAATGCACCCACAACTACGCTCCGCCCCCCTGCCGCTGCAGGGCAAAAATCAGGCTGTCAACCTGTTTGTGGTCTTCGTCGCCGGTGAGTTCTCTGTATTGGGTCAGGGCAACAACAGCTTCGCGAAAATCCTTTTCCATTGCCAATGCCAGTCCGAGGTTGAAGTAGCTATTCGGAAATTCGGGCTGAAGCTCGATGGAAATCCTGTAATGCAGTTTGGCAAGTGAATAGTCGCAGGCTTCCGCATAAAGATTTGCGAGGTTATAGTGCGCTTCAAAGTGCCTGGGATCTTTCTCAAGGCATCGGGTAAAGCAGTCGATAGCCTTAGGGTATTGTCCTTCCAGGAATTCAAGAATACCCAGGTTGCAATACGCATCGGCCTGGTAGTCGTCCTGTTCAATTGCCTTCACATACAATTTCCTGGCTTCGCTCTTCTCATCCCGCTCGTCAAGCATCAACGCTTCCTCAAAAGGCGTTAGGTGGGTGAGTCTGACCACCCTCCCACCGGTAAAAAGGTTGAGCTGCCCGTGCTTGTCGGGCTTGCTCTGCCGTCGGGTCCGGGCGCGTTGAACACCGAATTTTTCGGGTACCGATTCAGGAAACTTTACAACTTTGGTCATATCCGTTGCAAAGGTACGTGTTCATTCGCAAACATGCGCACTGGCGCTGCAAAACTGAGCGGATGGTAATAACCGGCGGTGTCAGCTGGCCTTCTTACGGGAGGTTCTGGCTGAGGTCTTCGACCTGGCTTCTTTGGCGGCTTTGCCCTTTGCCTTTTCCATTGGCTTCTTGGCAGCGTCGATGCTGGCTTTCAGAGCAGTCATGATATCCACCACTTTCGGCTCCTCTTCGGCAACGGTCACCACTTCCTTGCCCTCTACCTTTGCGTCGATGATCTCTTTCAGCGCATCGTAGTAGTGATCTTTCATTTCGATGTTCGCAAAGTTAGTGGTCATTGAATCCACCAGCGTCCTTGCCAGCTTAAGCTGTTCCTTGTCAACTTTTACATCCAGTAATTGCGGGACCTCCCTGATGCTTCTCACCTCCTTCGGATACCTGAGTTTGTACATTACGATCCCGCCGTCCTGGGGAGTCAGCAGTACCGGTGTCTCGCGGTCGCGCAGTACCACCTTGCCAACACCTATTTTGTCCGATTCAGTCATTGTAGCCGACAGCAGTCCATACGTCTTCGCCGCCACATCACCATCAGGACCGATAAAATAAGGTGCCTCAAACAAAGTAGGGTGCACCTCTTCCCTCTTTACGAACCCCTGGATCTCGATCACCCGGGTGCTTTTCAATTTCACTTTTTCGAAATCGTCCGGCTCGATGATCACAAACTGGCCCGGTTCATACTGGTATCCTTTCACGATATCCTCGGTCCGGAGGGTCTCGCCGGTCACCTTGTCCTTTTTCTCGTAACTGACAGGATTATGCCCTTCTTTGGATAACAAATTAAAGCTGATCGTTTGCGCCGAATCAATCGCATTGTAAATGCGAATCGGTATCGTCACCAGCGAAAATTGAATATGACCCTTCCAGATAGCTCTCATACTATTATTAAATTAAAAAATTAAGATCAAGATACTAAAATATTGATCATGAGCATCTTTTCCAAATGATACCCATCATTTCCATAACCCTTTTATCCTTA
>DATBVZ010000463.1:0-7249 GCA_036515095.1 Cyclobacteriaceae bacterium
GGGAACGTTCAGTTCTTTGGCGATGCCCTTCAAGGCTCTTGAAATGGATGCGATCTCCTGTTCCCGGTTGCCA
The DNA here is from genome assembly GCA_036515095.1 of Cyclobacteriaceae bacterium. Classification (GTDB taxonomy): domain Bacteria; phylum Bacteroidota; class Bacteroidia; order Cytophagales; family Cyclobacteriaceae; genus ZC4RG29. The sequence continues at coordinate 74 of DATBVZ010000463.1, forward strand.
TTCTGTTCGCCTCGCATCAATTGGAGGTAGTCGATGACGATGAGCTGTACATTGCTTTCGGATTTCAACCGGCGGCATTTTGCGCGCAGCTCCAGGATCGATAAAGCCGGAGTGTCGTCTATATAGATAGGGGCGGCAGAAAGCTTGTTCGTCTTATGCACCAACTGCTTCCATTCAAACTCTGCCAGACTGCCCTTCCTGATCTTTTCACCTTCCAGCTCCGCTTCGGCCGAGATCATGCGGTTAACCAGTTGGACCGAGGCCATTTCCAGGGAGAAAATTGCTACCGGTATGTTGAAGTCGACCGCCGCATTCCGGAGCGCCGACACTACGAATGCCGTCTTACCCATACCGGGACGGGCGGCGATAATGACAAGGTCCGAGCGTTGCCATCCTGACGTCATCCGGTCGAGCCCCGTGAAACCGCTGGGCACACCGGTAAGTCCGTCCTTGTGTTCCCTGAGTTTTTGAAGCTCCTGGATGGCCCGGTACATCAGGTTCTTCATGTTATCGTAGTTCTTCCTCAGGTTCGAATCGGATATTTCGAAGATCGACTGCTCGGTCTTGTCCAGCAGTTCGAATACGTCCGTTGTATCTTCGTACGCATCGTGGTGGATTTGAGAGGCGATCTGTATCAGATCACGCTTGATGGCCATCTCAATAATGACGCGCGAATGGTATTCTATGTTGGCTGCCGAACTAACCTTGGAGGTGAGTTCTGCGATCTTGTAGGCGCCGCCGGCTATCTCAAGCTTTCCGCTCTTGCGAAGCTGGTTGACAACAGTACGCATGTCCACGGGCTCGGAAGCCTTGAACAACTCTACTATTGCTGTGTAAACTTCTTTATGATCGTCGGAATAGAAATGCTCCGGCTTAAGGAATTCGATGACCTGATTCAGCGCATTCTTCTCCAGCATGAGTGCGCCAAGCACAGCCTCCTCCAGATCAGGCGCCTGAGGCGGCAGCTTGCCAAGACTTTCCGAGATGTCCCTCGGAATCAGTTTGCCCGGCTTGCCACTTAACCTCAGGGACGTTGATCTGCTCTGCTCCATACAGTGGTTGTTGTAGGTGTTTCTTTTGCTAATTCATGCTCACGGCAAATGCCTGAGGGGAAACAAACGTATGAAAAGACCCACACGCCCTTTCCACAACTTATTCACAAAAGACGAACACGAAAAATTGTGCATAAATTTATGCCGGATAATTTGGCGCTGGCAAGCTTGACAGAATTTCACTTACATGCCGGCCGCAAACAAACGCATTTTATGTGACAAGTGATGTCAGTGGGACGGAATTTTCCCCGCCGAATACAATTTGGGCTATTCCGAACATTTTCATTTACTTTAGGCCCATAAATGGTCTGACCAAGCGATGCCCGAAACGCCTATACGAATACACTTCATTGCCATTGGCGGAAGCGTAATGCACAACCTGGCCATTGCTTTGAAGAAGGCGGGCTACAGGGTATCCGGATCGGATGATGAAATTTTCGAGCCCGCACGCGCTGCGCTTGCCGGTCATGGGCTGCTGCCGGAACGCACAGGCTGGTTTCCCGAGAAGATCGGACCAGACGTCGGGGAGGTTATCCTGGGTATGCATGCCCAGGCTGATAATCCTGAATTGCTCAAGGCCCGCCAGGCCGGCATACCCATACGATCCTTTCCGGAATACATTTACCAGCGGTCGCAGGACAAACAGCGCATCGTTATTGCCGGAAGCCATGGCAAGACTACGATCACGGCCATCATCATTCATGTACTGAACTACTTCCACTGCAAGTTCGACTACGTTATCGGTGCGCGTGTGAAGGGCATGGACCTGACGGTCAGGCTCTCCGATGCGCCCATCATTATCATTGAAGGCGACGAGTACCTTTCCTCGCGACTCGATCCCGTACCGAAGTTCATCCGGTACCAGCATCATATCGGACTGATAAGCGGTGTCGCCTGGGATCACGCCAATGTGTTTGCAACTGAGGAAGACTATGTAAAACAGTTCGACACGTTCAGCGATCAGACTCCCAAAGGGGGCGTGCTGCTGTATTGCGAACAGGACCCTATGGCCGTGATGATCGGCAAAAAAGAGCGAACCGATGTATTGGCCATCGGATACAAGTCGCTTTCGCATGCTATGGAAAACGGAACACCGTACCTCGTCTATGAGAAGAACCGGTATCCTATAAAAATATTCGGCAGCCACAACTACCTGAACCTGGGTGGTGCCCGGGAGTTATTACGCCGGATCGGAGTGACTTATGAACAGTTTTACGACGCAATCGGGAGTTTTGAAGGGGCTTCCGGGCGACTGGAAATTGTGGTCAGTAACAATTCAATGACACTGTTCAGGGATTTCGCGCACGCTCCCTCTAAAGTGAAAGCCTCGGTGAAAGCGGTGAAGGAACTTAACCCTGACCGCGATCTTGTAGCCTGCCTTGAACTTCACACGTACAGCAGCCTGAGCAAGAATTTTCTTCCCCAGTACAGGCATTCGCTCAAGAACGCCCAACAGAAGATGGTGTATTTTGATCCGAAAAATGTGCAGGCTAAAAAACTGGACCCTATTGCGCAGGATGATATAAAAAAAGCGTTTGGTTCTGATTCCATAAAAATATTTACAGATCCGGATGAGCTTCGGGAGTACCTGACAAAGCAATCCTGGATGAACAAAAATCTTCTCCTTATGAGTTCGGGGAATTTCGGAGGACTTTCCGTTAACGAACTCGCAGGTAGTCTCCACGATTAATCCGCAGCATGCAGCTTCATCTCAGGAATCCCATCGTCTTTTTCGACCTGGAAACCACTGGCACCAGCATTTCACAGGATCGTATCATCGAAATCGCAATGGTGAAGCTCTATCCCAACAACGAGGCCATCAGGAAGTCAACGCTCATCAACCCCACCATTCCCATACCGCTGGAGACTTCACTGATCCACGGCATTTACGACAAGGATGTTCAGGACAAACCCACTTTCAAGGATGTCGCCAAAGAGTATGCACGGTTTCTGGAGGGTGCCGACCTGTCAGGCTTCAACATCCTGAAATTCGATGTGCCTATGCTGGTGGAGGAGTTCCTTCGCGTCGGCGTTGAGTTTGACTACGGCAGGAAGCGCATCATTGACGCCCAGAAAATCTTTCACCTGATGGAGAAGCGAACCCTTGCCGCAGCCTACAAATTTTACCTTAACAAGAACATGGAGAATTCACACACCGCCGAGGCCGATGCAGAAGCATGCATGGAGATCCTTTCTGCCCAGATAAACAAATACAACGGTGAAGTGGTTACGGACAGCCTGGGCAAAAAGATCGGTGAGATCAGCAACGACATGGAAGTACTCAGCCGGCTCTCACTCTCCAACCTGGTTGACCTTGCGGGAAGGATGACCCGCAATGACAAGGGTGAAGAGATCTTCAATTTCGGAAAGCACCGCAACAAAAAAGTGCTTGCTATCCTCCAGGAAGAACCCTCCTATTATGACTGGATTATGAACGGCGACTTCTCCCTGGATACCAAGCGCAAGCTCACCGAGATCAAGCTGAAAGGGTTCAAAAAATAGGCGCGGGAACTTTTTCCATATATTTATAGTCTATATATTTTATAGATTTAATAGATTGTTTAGTTTTGCACTCCCCCGTAACCTGAGAACATGCTGTTGGAACAGCTATTAACTATACTGGCTGCCAACCGGATATCCTGGCACTTTAATCGATTGCGGTACGGGTACCGGATGAATTCGCACTTGAAAACCCTATTGTGAAAGCCCTGTTTGACAAATTGAAAAATGAACTGCCAGGCCTGAATGCGGAACAGGGACTGAAATGGATAAGTGAACACGTCCGGGAAGGCGCCGTACGTTTTTCGTCTGCCTTTGGAGAGGAAGACCAGGTAATTACCCACTTTATTGCAACCAACCACCTGCCCATTGCCGTTTTTACCCTCGATACGGGAAGGCTCTTCCAGGAGACGTACGACCTGATGGACCGCACCCGGGCGAGGTACACGATTCCCATTGAAGCCTATTTCCCGGAATCGGGTGATGTGGAGGAGCTCGTAAGAAAAAAGGGCTTCAATAGTTTTTACGAATCTGTTGAAAACAGGAAGGAATGTTGTTATATACGCAAAGTGAAGCCTTTGCAGCGTGCCCTCAGGGATACGGCTGTCTGGATTACCGGTCTGAGGGCAGGGCAGTCCGCGAACCGGCAGACGGTTGAACTTGTGGAATGGGACAACGACCTTAAGATCGTAAAGTATAACCCGATCCTGCACTGGTCGTATGAAGAAATGCAAGCCTTCATCACCGCCAACAAAGTGCCTGTCAACAGCCTTCATAAACAGGGCTTCGCCAGCATTGGATGTGCCCCGTGCACGCGTGCCATACAGCCGGGCGAGGATATCCGGGCCGGCCGGTGGTGGTGGGAATCTACCCAAAAGGAATGCGGATTGCATGAGACTAAGGCAATCGTGAAATAGAAGAAAACAATACCAGGTTAGCGATGAGTGAGTACTTGAAAATTTTTCCAAAGGATCTCGAAGACGAAGCGATTTTTATTATCCGCGAGACGGCGGCGCAGTTTGAGCGGCCTGCACTTTTGTTTTCAGGCGGAAAGGACTCCATTACCCTTGTAAGGCTTGCGCGAAAAGCATTCTATCCCGGAAAGATCCCCTTTCCGCTGGTGCACATTGACACAGGCCACAACTTTCCGGAAACCATCGAATTCCGGGATCAACTGGTTGCGGAAACCGGCGTGGAGCTGATCGTCGGCTACGTTCAGGATGACATTGACGCACGCCGCGTAGTGGAGGAAACAGGCAAGTTCTCAAGCCGCAACATTCTGCAGACCACCACCCTGCTCAGGACCATCGAAGAAAATAAGTTTGACGCCTGTATGGGCGGAGCCCGTCGTGACGAAGAAAAGGCGAGAGCAAAGGAAAGAATATTTTCCGTGCGGGATGATTTCGGCCAGTGGAACGCTAAGAATCAGCGTCCCGAACTCTTCGATTACCTGAACGGACGCATCAGGCCAGGCGAAAACGTACGCGTGTTTCCAATATCCAACTGGACGGAGCTGGATGTCTGGAACTACATTAAAGAAGAGAAGCTTGCCATACCCTCGATCTATTTCGCTCATGAACGAAGTGTTATCGAACGGGATGGCATCCTGTGGCCCTATTCTGACTTTATCTTCAAAGATCCGGAGGAAGTGCTCCGGAATCAAACCGTAAGGTTCAGAACGGTGGGCGATATGAGCTGTACCGCTGCCCTGAGTTCCAATGCCACCACCATCGAAGCGATCATTGAAGAGATCATCGCAACAACCGTATCCGAACGGGGCACCCGGCTCGATGACAAGCGCGCCGAAGCCGCTATGGAGATGCGGAAGGCGAATGGATACTTTTGAGGAAGAGTTGAAGAATTGAAGGGTTGAAGAGTTGAAGATTGATGGCTGAGAACGCATTGAGTTAAATAATATCGAGTCTCAAATTCTTCTAATATGGTTTGTTAAAAAGTAGAATTATCATAGACGCATACTTTAACATGAAATACAGAGTACCGAGAGTAAATGGTTGAACAACCTCTTCAATTCTTCAACTCTTCAATCTTACTTTTCTATGGAGGTATTAAGAATAGCGACAGCGGGCAGTGTGGATGACGGCAAGAGCACCCTCATCGGGCGGCTGTTGTTTGAAACGAATTCAATTACGTCGGATAAGCTCGAAGCCATACAGCGCGCCAGCCAGCGCAAGGGCATCGGATTCCTCGATCTTTCCCTGTTGACAGACGGACTGATCGCCGAACGGGAACAGGGTATCACCATAGACGTAGCCCACATCTATTTCAATACACCCAGACGAAAGTTCATCATCGCCGACGCGCCGGGTCATGTCGAGTACACGCGTAACATGATCACAGGCGCTTCCAAGGCGGATGTCTCCATCATCCTTGTTGACGCCAGAAACGGAATCCTGGAGCAAACGCACCGTCACTATTATATATCCAACCTGCTGAATATTCCCCGGGTCATTGTGTGCGTGAACAAGATGGACCTCGCCGACTATTCGGAGGAGCGGTTCCGTCAGATCCAGCAGGACTTTATCGATTTCTGCAGCAAGATCAGGGCTGTAAGCCAGGAGATCCTGTTCATACCCATAAGTTCGCTTTATGGCGAGAACCTGACGACGCAATCCTCAAAGATGCCCTGGTACCAGGGACGTCCCCTGCTTGAAATACTGGAATCCATGGAAGTCCACAAGAATGAATTAAAGCTTCCCTCCCGCTTCCCGATTCAGTATGTCATCCGCCCACGTAGCAAAGCGCATCACGATTATCGCGGTTACGCGGGCCGGGTTTCCAGCGGTTCTTTTTCTGTGGGCGACAAAGTGACGGTTCTGCCTTCGGGTCAGCAAAGTACCATCCGCGAGATCCAACGGTTCACAGAATCACTGACAACGGCCGAGTGCCGGCAGTCGGTTACGCTGGTGTTGGAAGATGACATTGATATCAGCCGTGGCGACATCATCGTTCCTGACGAGGAGATCCCTGAACTGAAAAAAGAATTCACATCCAGGATCTGCTGGCTGGACAAAGCGCCTATGGTCCCCGGCAAGAGCTACCTCCTTCAGCATGGGACGGCCTATTCGAAAGCGAAGATCAGCGCCATTGATTTTATCGAAGACCCCGCCACCCTTCAAAAAATAGAAGGATCGGTCATCAACATGAATGGGATTGCGCAGGTTCAGGTAAGGACTGCCAGGGGCTTGCCCATCGATCACTACCACGAAAATCCGGCCAATGGATCATTTATCCTCATCGATGAGCATTCCAACAACACAGTGGGTGTTGGTGTGATGGCGTGAGGTTTGATGCTATGCGGTAATCGTCCGCTCCATCTATTCCGCTTGCGGGCCCGGATTGGTTTTGCGCATAAAAAAGCCGGCGCCGCGATGAGCGCCAGACGGGTATTTCATAGCGGAATTTATACCTCCTTTATTGTCCGTAACTATCCGGATATCAGCTATTTTTTGCCTTCGTAGTATTTCATTGCTTCAGGCATTGCTTTATTGAGATCCCTGATGCGGGTTGAATGGGACGGGTGAGTCGAGAGCCACTCCGGAGGTTCTGCTCCTCCGCCTACCGTCGTCATGCGCTCCCAGAACTTCGGTGCTTCGTGCGGGTCATA
>DATBVZ010000464.1:0-2389 GCA_036515095.1 Cyclobacteriaceae bacterium
AGAATTGCAGGTATTTGGTAGTTACGCATAAGCCGGATTCGTCAGCGAGCAGACGCGTGGCCATCAATGCCTCAACTAGAACTTATTCACAAACCTTCTGAAACCTTCTTTCAAGAGTGGCACATTGAAATTGATGAGGAATCCCAATCGTTTATCTGCGAGCTTTAGATAGCTAATTATTTGCGCTTCATGGATGGTAAGTAATCCTTCAACTGATTTTAATTCCAGGATAATTTCGTCCTCAACAAGGATATCAATGATGTACTCTTTGTTCAGCGGCTCCCCTTTATAGAGCAGGGCAACAGGCGTCATCGTTGCAACCTTGATCCGTCTGTTAATTAGTTCTTTTACCATGCAACGTTGATAGACACTCTCCAGCAATCCGGGTCCCATTTCCTTGTGAACGGTAATAGCGGCGTCCAGGATTCTGCCTGACAATTGATTTAGTGAGTACAAGTCTAATCGTTCCACGTTGAACTCATTTTACACAACGATATTGCAAGTTAACAAATAGGGGTATGTTTATCAAGGACTGCCATAGATTGCATTTTCTTTGCTGCCGAAAAATCTTTGCGGTCCTTTGCGACTTCGCGCCTCAGCGGTGAAAATTCAGCGCACACACTCGCTCATTTACCCGCGAATCAAAATCGTCAGTCTGGAACCGATCAAAGCAGACTAAGCTGAACCTCGGATACAAGGGCTTCTGCAGGCACGAGGTATTGCCGTTTTGACCGGATCTCGTGGCAGAGGATGCGGGTCCTTCTTAGCTTTCCCTTTCTGAAGTATTTACCCTGAAGTTTGAACACCGATCCCTCCGGCAGGTCACCTACCATAGTGTGATTTGCTGCGCCTGCGTCATGCTCCATTAGCGCTACGGTTAGTTCGCGATCGGCGAAGGAGCTGGCTTTGGGGTTGGCCATGTGGATGAGCAGGCGATGATGTATTTTGGGTGGGAACACAGCGTTGTTCAAGACCGGCGCCAGCAGATGCCGGAATACGTTCTTCCACTCGCTGCCATGCGGGTCGACACGGTTGCCATAGTGGAGGTAGACCCGCAGATGAGCAACCTCATGAATATAGGTAAGCAGAAACACGTAGGGGTTCAGGTCGCGGTTAACAGTGATCCGGTGCCTGGTGCTGTTTCGGCACCCGGTGAAATCACCCACTTTGCTTGTCCGGCGCCCGGTGGCCTTCAGCAGAAATGGAGTCTCTTTCCACAACTGAAGAGCGTACTCCACCGTGCCGGCGGGTACATGCTGGCTGAGGAGGATGTGAACATCGGGTTCCTTCATACAAAAAAAGGGCCTACAAGCCCTTTCTTTTTCAATCCTCGAATAATCTAGATTACTCTACTGCAGTGGTATCAGCTTCAACACCGGTAGTATCAGCTGCAGGAGCTTCCTCTTCTTCCATGGGAGTAACCGTTTCTTCCGTTGCCGGATCTTCTGTGGTTTCTGCTTCATCCTTGGCACCGCCGCCGCAGGCAATAAACGCGGTAGCAAAGCCTGTGATCATTAATAATGCAATTAGTTTTTTCATAGTTGACAGGTTTTGAGAAAAATTTACCAAATATACTAGGAAATGACTTTTTGGCCGGGGTGGGGTAAGAAAAATTATTTTTTTCGAAATAATAAACGCACCGGGACGCCTTCAAAGTCGAAGTGTTTACGCAACTTATTTTCGAGGAACCGCTCGTACGGGGCTTGAATGTACTGTGGGAGGTTACAAAAGAAAGCAAACGTTGGAAACCGGGCCTGAACCTGCGTTATGTATTTGATCTGAATGAGCTTTCCTTTTAATGCCGGTGGAGGATAATGTTCAATTTCAGGTAACATTTTGTCATTTAACTGCGATGTCGGGACCCTCTTGCCCCTGCATTCGTATACGGCCACGGCCTTTTCGATGACCTGGAAGATCCTCTGTTTACTGAGCGCAGAGGCGAAAATGACGGGAATATAGTCGATCGGTGAGAGCTTCTCCAGGATTTCCTTCTTGTACTTTTCGCTGGTTTTCGAATCCTTCTCGATCAGGTCCCATTTGTTGACCATTAGCACCATTCCCTTACCCTGCCGGTGTGCCAGGCTGATGATGTTCACATCCTGTGATTCCAGACCCCTTACGGCGTCGATGATGACGATACAGACGTCGCTGTCTTCAAGGGAATGCAATGCCCGTAATACCGAGTAGAATTCGACGTTGTCCCTGACCTTGCTTTTCTTCCGTATGCCGGCCGTATCGATCAGGATGAAATCCTTGCCGTACAGTTTATAATGCGTGTGGATGGCGTCACGGGTTGTGCCGGCCTCATCCGTCACGATGCTTCTTTCGGTGCCAAGCAGGGCGTTAAGGAACGACGACTTCCCCACATTGGGGCGGCCGATGATGGCGA
>DATBVZ010000465.1:0-3100 GCA_036515095.1 Cyclobacteriaceae bacterium
CCGGCGCCCCCATTCCCGTTGATTACTTCTGTCGTGAGGTAGATCACGGAATCGAGGTCTGTCGCTACGCTACCTTTGTAGAGCATGGCAAGATGGTCGTCGCCATTCTGTAATTCTGCCGCCTGGGCGCGATTAAGATAAAGCTTTGCCAGGAAATGGCCGGCTGCCCATTTGGTGACCCTTCCCCGGTCTTCCTGTGTTTCCGGAAGATTGTCGTAGGCAAAGCGTACATCGGCTATTATGCGTTTGTATACTTCCTCTATGGACGATTTTGGATAATAGTAAATGCCGTTGTCCTCGCGCTTTGGTGTCAGCAGCAAGGGCACGTCGCCAAGCTGATTGGAGATGAGGTAGTATGCCCATGACCGCAAAAACAGAACCTCGGCTTTTCTGGCCTGGTTGTACGATTCATCGGTTCCGAACTTGCCGGGCTTTACGTTGTCAAGAATGTCCAGCGCAATATTACAGTTGTTGATGTGCGGGTAGGTCCCCATTGGTGCATAACTGGAATTGGCCGCTCCGATAAAGTTGTTCATGTTTCCCGCTATTGTGCTTTGGTCCGTACCGTATCCGCCAGCCGTATAGCGCGCGAGATTCCGGTCGGCATGCATGTATGCATCCCCATCCGGCTCGATTAACTTTGACCCGTTGACATCCCACTCATGTTTCACACGGGCATAGACATACAGTCCCTTGATCAAGGCGTCGAGCCCGCCTTCAGTGTCGTAATAATCCTGGGTAAGTGTGGAGACCTGCTTTTCGTCCAGGAAATCCTGGCATGAGAAAGCCGAGATCGTCATCAGGAATAGAATTATATATTTTTTCATGTCTTGTTAAATTTTGGTTGTAACGAAACACCGGATCAAAATCCGGCCCTTACACCGAATACAATGCTCTGGGGTAAAATGGTATTGTTATTTGTTCCGCCCAGGGGATTGGTGTTTGAAGATGCACGATCCCAGTTTGTTTCGTCATCCGGATTGAGTCCGTACTGTACAATATCCCCGCCGAAGATAAAGGGGTTGAGAACCTGTACGTTGAGGTTAAGTTCCTTGACTGCTATGCGCTGCAACCAGGCGGCGGGGACGTCATAGGAGAGCGAGATATTTCTCACTGCGGCAAACGATCCGTCGTGGTATTGCATGGCTGCTGTAATATTCTCAACATTTCCGGAATTGGGCATAGGCCAGCGGCCGCCGGGATTGTCCCAGGACCATACGTCGTTTTCAACCCTTCCGTTGGGCCATGGGCCACCGTACGAGTTAGGATAACCGCCAAAATAGGTCTGGCCTACGCGGGCGTAAATGAATGAACTCAGGGTAAAATTCTTGTAGCGGAACGTATTGGTGATGCCGCCGGTCCAATCCGGTCGGTTTGATCCTCGGATTACCTGGTCATCGCCACTGATCTGGTAGTCGCCGTTCTGATCCACAACTTTGATCGTTCCGGGATAGAACTCATGACCGTTCTCGTTGAACTTTGCCATTTCTTCGAGGTCACCGGCCGTATTCTGCCAGATGCCATCATTCTCGTACTGGTAATATACCTGAAGGGGTTGGCCTATAAACCAGCGTTGGGCCAGCATATCTTCTTTCCCGTTCAGCAGCTCTACAATTTCTTCCTTGTTTGCCGCCCAGTTCAGGTCTGTGGTCCAACTAAAGTCGCCCTTCTCAATGTTAATGGTGGTAAGGGTTATTTCTACGCCGCGGTTTCGGGTTTTGCCGACGTTTTCAAGCTTCCGGACATACCCGGATACGGCAGGCAGATCCTTATTCATGATCAGATCAGACGTATTGGCTTCATAGTATTCCAGCGATCCTGACACCCTGTTACGGATGAGTGAGAAGTCAACCCCGATGTTCAATTGCGCTGTCTGTTCCCAGCGAAGCAGCGGGTTTTTCACCAATTGCGGCAGGTATCCGATAGCCGGTACCGATCCGAAGACGTACGGATTGCGGCTAAGTGGTCCTGACGTTGAATAAGGATCAACAGAAGAGTTTCCGGTCACGCCATAACCTATCCTGGGTTTCAATTCGTTCAGCCAGGAAATGTTCGACAGGAAGGGTTCTTCATGCATTTTCCAGGCTACGGCGAAAGAAGGGAAGAAATCCCACTTGTGGCCGGGAGCGAGAACGGAGGCGCCATCGTAACGGCCAGTTGCAGTTACCAGGTATTTGTTCGCCAGGGTGTAGTTCACGCGGCCCATCCATGACATTAGGGTATTTTCACTGAACCCGGTTCCATAGCCATCAGGCGACCCGTTGGTATTGGAAGCGAGGTCATACCAGTAGCTGATGTCATAAATTGTACTGGAGACGCGGGCATTAATGTTTTCCCTCCGGAATTTTTGCGCCGACTGCAGCAAGGTTACACCGATGGTATGAACATCTGCAAATGTCTTATCAAAGAACAACAGGTTTTCCATCACCCACGAAAACCTTTCTTCGTCATTGTAACTGGCTGTATTCGGCCGGTTGGTAAGGTGGCTGGTTGCTTCCGGACCCGTCCATGCACCGGTTCTGTAGTTTCGAAACTGGGCGCCTACATTGGCCCTGTATCGTAGCCAGGGCGCCAGTTTTACTTCAGCAAACATGCTGGTCATGACCGATGATGCCCTTCGTTCATTAACAGCCTGATCAATATCGATCAGCGGGTTCCAAAGCGATAGATTTCCGCCGGCATTGCTGATATAGTTTCCATCAGCATCCTTTGGCAATGCATAGGGGAATTGGTCTGACGCGCGGGAGTAAAGGTCTTTCGATCCGGTGTTTGATGTGTTGGGACCGAAGATGCCGTAGTTTTGCAGGGACAAGGAAGCGATTGCCGAGGCGCCGACAGTCAGCCAATCGTTCGGCTTTATGTCACCGCTGATGTTTGCGGTAAACCTTTCATAATCCTGATCGCGTTGAACACCAATCTGATCGAAGTAGTTGAAAGAGAGATACAGGTTAGAAGTTTCACTCCCTGAAGAAAGTGCGATCTGGTGACTGTTTGTCACACCCTGACGAATGGCATCATCTATCCAGTCGTAGCTTCGGATGTTTGCCGAATTATAAACCGGAACCTCAGCCGGCCATCCCATGGCTTGCTCCTCGGCGGT
>DATBVZ010000466.1:0-2513 GCA_036515095.1 Cyclobacteriaceae bacterium
GGTTACTTTGCAACCATTACCGCAGGTAATTTCGCCATTTGGAAGAAAAACAAATGCAGCAAAATACCGCATCGCACCGGACTTTTTGAGTACGGTCAAAAAGAATTTTTTAACCTATGTTAATAGATTCGTCGAGTCTCATCAAAGACCTTTCGGGCCATCCGTATCACTCCACCCTAAACCCCCTTCCCCGCAGCACCCTGCCCGGCAATGCACCAGTATGTTCACCGTTATGCAGGACGAGGGTGCCATTAACAAATACGTGCATCATACCGTAAGCATATCGCGCAGGATCTTCAAAGGTCGCGAGGTCTTCTATTTTTTCAGGATCGAAGACAACAACATCCGCATACCACCCGGCTTTAAGCAATCCCCTTCGGTCGAGGTGGAGATTGGAAGCAGGCAATGATGTCATCCTCCGGATGGCTTCTTCAAGCGTCACCAGCTTTTCCTCGCGAACGTATTTTCCAAGCACTCTGGGGAAGGTCCCGTATGCCCTTGGGTGTACACTCCATTCTGCGAACGCAGGTGTATTCGCCATCGACCCGGCATCCGTGCCGAAGCTCACATAGGGGAGTTGAATGATCTTCCTGACATTGTCCTCCGAGATGAGGAAGTACAGCGTCTCTATTCTTGATTTGTCTTCCACGACAAGATCCAGTACGGTTTCATCTGCGCTCCTGCCGTGCAGTTTCGATATTTCATTCAGGCGTCTTCCCTGGTACAGTTGGTTAAGTGAATCCGACTTAAACGCAAGCAGCATCACATCGCCTGGATCTGAATTCCTGTACGGAATTCCATGCTCCATTTCATACAATACCTTCTTCCGTATCGCTGGATTCAGCAACTTCTTTCGCATGGCCCTCGCACCGCCTTCCTGTACCCAATTGGGCAATCGTGAAGTCAGCCCTGTGGCGCTTGCGGTGTATGGATACATGTTTGCAGTAATTTTCATGCCTGCCCTTTGGGCGCTGTCGATCTTGCTGAGCGCGCGGTCCAGCAACTGCCAGTTTCGGGAAAGGTTTACTTTCAGGTGATAGATCTCAACAGGAATGTTTGCCTCCCGGCCGATCGTTATTGCTTCGTCGAGTGCCTCCAGAATAAAATCCCCCTCACTGCGCATGTGGGTAGCATAGATGCCCCCGTATTCCGCAGCTACTTTTGCCAGTTCGATGAGCTCCCCGGTATCAGCGTATGACGCCGGCGGATAGATCAATGAGGTGCCCAGTCCGAAAGCCCCATCTTCCATCGCTTCCGCCACCAACGCCTTCATGGCAAGAAGTTCCCTTTTGTCTGGCCTCCGGTTTTCATAGCCCAGCACACAGTTGCGCACCGAGGTGTGACCCACAAACGAAGCCACATTTGGACAGAATCCTTTTTTGGACAGGTATTCATAGTAGCCATCCAGCGTAGTCCAAAGACTATCACCATGCTCCCACGGCCTGCGCTTAACAGGTCCGGGCGACCACCCTTCACCCATTACTTCCAGTGTGATTCCCTGCATGATATCACTCATTGCGCGCCCATCCATGAGCAGCGTCTTGTCTGCCCAGCTGAGCATGTTTATGAAGCCGGGTGAAACAGCAAGGCCCGTTGCATCAATTTCGATAATGCCTTTTGTGTGTCCGATATCTCCGATGGCCGTGATGGTGTCGTGGTGGATTGCGATGTCGCCTGCAAAAGGCTTTGATCCCGATCCATCGTAAATGATACCGTTCCGGATCACCGCATCCACGGTCTGGATCCGCTCTGGAGGCAGGTAGCCGGCGATAAAAATGGAAACGAAAAGTATCGCCACCGAAAAAGTAAAGCGCATAAAAAAAATGACTATACGATGTTACGCACTTCCAGCGGGAAAAGAAAGGGAACGTAAGATTATGTGGGAAAAGGAAGGATTGGCAAAGTCAGTAGTCAAATAGCAATAGGCAGTTGGCAAAGCCGCCACGAGGTTTCGTCAAGCCATTTCGTGAGCTGGTAGCCTCGAAGCTTGTGAAGGTGCTGCCACTAAAACTCAAGAGCCTGCCTTGTAGAATGCTCGCGTAAGGCAGGCACAAAAAATCACGAAAAGCACGTTTAAGCGTTTTGAGTGATGGACTCCAACATAAAAACTATCTGCTTAACGATAACTTAATCGTTTACTTTTCATTTTGCCAACTGCCTGCTTGCCTACTGCCAACTATTTAAGGATCCTTCCCATTTTACCAAAGATCGGAAAACGAACATCTTTCACCTCTCCAGGCTGCCACAACTTTTGAAGGCTGTTGAACAGATCGGTCGTCGGATCCCTGGCGTTTTCGCGAATATACTTCTGCGTAGCTGACCAGGTTCGCAGGTATCCAATGTATTCATTCAACGTCCAGCGAGTGATGATTGAGAATTCGGGAAAGCCGACAGGATCAAAAGGGAAGGGAATCCCTTCGTACCGGTTTTCAACGAGCTTTCGAGCAGCATCCCAATACGGCCCCGTAGTGTTGGAATAGAAATCAAGAACCAGTTCATCTACGCTCTTGTCC
>DATBVZ010000467.1:0-11725 GCA_036515095.1 Cyclobacteriaceae bacterium
CAAATGCGTCCCGGCTGCCGACGAGGATGTTCGGCGAATGGCAGCCGGTGCAGTCCTTGGCGGTGGCACGGCTTCACGCGACAAGCCAAAAGCACCAACGGCAAGACGCGCGTCGTGCGAGCGATTCAGCAGCTTCAGCAGGTCGTCGTTGAAGGATTGGATACCGATGCTCAGACGGTTGATTCCTGCTTCTTTCAGGTGGGCCAGCTTTTCCGCAGTGAGATCGTCGGGATTGGCTTCCAGCGTTATTTCGCATCCCGGCTCAGGCGAGTAGGTGCGGTCTGTCGTAAGCAGTATGGACCGCAGTTGCTCAGGCGTCAGCAGGGAGGGAGTTCCGCCACCGAAGTATACGGTGCGAACGGGCTGATGCCCGAGGTAGTCCGATTGCAGGTGAAGTTCTGTGTTGATGGCGGCGACAAGTTCATTCTGCCTGGTGCGGTTGGTGGAGAAGTGAAAGTCGCAGTAGTTACACGCTTGCTTGCAAAATGGAATATGGATATAGATGCCGGCCACGGATATTTTTTGTAAAACTACATCAGGTTTCCTGACATGCCATTGGAGATTACGACCCATATGGTGATATTTTCAACTTTATGCGATTCAGGCATACGGTCGTGATACTAGGAATAGCGCTTTCAGGGCTATTGTCATCCTTTTCTGCGGAGGAGCTGTATGTTGTGGCCGACCTTCAGACCGAGTGGCTGGTATTTGACGATGGCGAATACCGGCCTTACACAAAACAGGTGGATGCCGGTGTGGATGTGATCTATTTCCGGCTTGATGTTAACAGGCACAAAGGCCGGTACCTGCAGATTGCAGGCAAATACACCAGCGCCATATTCGTAAACGGCAAGCTGCTGGCTTCGGGCAAACTTGAGGACGGCAGGTACAGCATGGATAGTCTCCGCGATGAATTTTTCAGTTCGACACTACTTATCGGTGTTTACGCGGAGAATATTTATCCGGAGAATCTGAAGACCGTGATTGCATCGACCCGGAAACTGGAGCACGTTGAGATCACTGATGTTCAGCGGCCGCGAACCTATTTTCACGACTTTGTGGTTTCGGGGATCATTTCCCTGTTTATCCTGCTGATTATCGTGACGCAGCTGACGAAAGTTCCGTTGTCCTTTTTTTTCTGGCGGCGGATATTTTCGGTTCACGAGAGTGAAGAAGCGCAGATGTACACCCGGCTGGCGAGCACCACCAATATTCTGTTTTATATTTTTTCCAGTCTGATCATAGCCTATTACCTGATGATAATTTTTCATTTTACCGGGGATCGCTTCCAGGTGGCGCTTGAGTTTCGTTCGGAGAGCTACTTCGGCACCATACTGAAATGGGGTAAGCTGAGCACCTACCTGCTGATTGCTTTCTTTGTGAAGATCGGGTTGGTGATGGCCTTTTCCCGAATGTTCGGGATGGGGGATTTTTTCGGATTTCAGGTCATCAACTGGATGCGCCTGGTGCTGGTGGCGTTCGGGACTTTGACCCTTATTCTGGTAGTTTATTTCCTTTCCCCGGGTATCCGCGAATCCGTTTACATCGTGTTTTTCTGGTTCCTGGTTTTGGCTTTAAGTTCCTGGCTTATAATATTATTTACCAAAGTTGCAAGGCGGCCGGGCTTCACTTTGTTCCATATATTTTCTTACCTTTGTGCCACTGAAGTAATTCCTTTATTGATTTCTATCAAACTATTGTTCCACTAGCCTGAATACGATACGTGTTGAGTATGAGTGAAATTGTTAACGACAGAATGCGGAAGGTAAAAAGCCTTCTGGTGACACAAGAGGCGCCTACGGATGTTAACTCTCCTTACATTAAGCTTGCGGAAAAGTTTAACTTAAAAATAGATTTCATCCCGTTCATTCAGGTGGAGCCCGTTCAGGCGAAGGAATTCCGGAAGCAGAAGATTGAGATTCTCAATTTCAGTGCGATCATTTTTACCAGCCGCAATGCGGTGGACCATTTCTTTCACATGTGTTCGGAGATGAAGGTAGAGGTACCGCCGGACATGAAGTACTTTTGTATTTCTGAGCAAACGTCGAATTACTTACAGAAGTACATTGTCATTCGAAAAAGAAAGATATTCACCGGACTGAAGACCGCACAGGACCTCATCGAGATTTTGCGCAAGCACAAGAACGAGAAGTATTTGTTTCCCTGCTCCGATATCCGCAAGAACGATATTCCTGATTTTTTGGAAAAGAACGGCTATGACTTCGCGGAGGCAGTAATGTACCACACGGTAGCGAGTGATCTCTCCCACCTTGAGAATGTGTTCTATGATATCCTTGCATTTTTCAGTCCGTCGGGAATAAATTCGTTGATGGTCAACTTCCCTCAGTTCAAACAAAATAACACACGCATCGCGGCGTTTGGTCCTACTACGGCGCAGGCCGTGCGTGACGCAGGTTTGATTCTGGATATCGAGGCTCCGCTGCCCAACGCGCCATCCATGACAGGTGCGCTGGAGCTCTATATAAAGAAGGCGAACAATTCTAAATAACACCTTCATACATTGTATTTTACAATGTGGTCTGTTTTCTTACACTTTAATTACATGACCTGTTGAAAGTGTCGTAAAAAAGCTTTTACTTTAAAGTCTGCTATAAGTGTAATGCTACGTAAGACCTTATATTTTTTAATCTTACTGTGCTCGGCGAATAAGGTTTTTGGACAACAGGACCCTCAGTTCTCCCAGTACATGTTTAACAACTTGTATCTGACGCCTGCTTTTGCCGGCGTGGACGGTGTTACGCGTCTTACTGCGTTTCACCGGAGTCAATGGCTGGGGTATGAATCCAGTTTCGGAGACGGCGGCGCCCCTACGACACAAATGATCAACTTCACGACCCCCATTTTTAAATTGCGAAGCGGTTTCGGAGGGTACATCATGAATGACAACCTGGGACCGCAGAATAACCTGGAGGTTCAGGCCAGCTACGCGTATCATCTGGGGATCCGGGAGTCCAAATTAAGCTTTGGGATTCGCCTGGGAATGTATTCCCAGACCCTGGATTACGACAAATACCGGGCAATTCAGCCGGATGACCCGTTATTGGTAGACAAGAACGGCAAGGAATCGCAAATCCGGCCGGATATGGCTGTCGGGCTTTTGTACCGATCTGAGAAATATTATGTCGGATTGGGATTTAATCACCTGCTCAAATCGGAATTCGATTTTGGCGTAAGTCAGCGAAATGCGCTGGAAAATCACCTGAGTGCTACGGCCGGCTATTTTTATGATGTTAATTTCGATTTAAGCATCCAATTTGCAGCCCTGGTCAAATCTGATTTTAACAAGACCTCGGTGGACGGTAGTGTGATTGCGTATCTCCGGGATACGATGTGGGGAGGTTTATCGTTTAGAACTTCAGAAGCAGCTGTATTGCTGCTGGGATATAGTTTCCTTAAGGACAAATCCCTGAAACTAGGCTATGCACTTGATTACGTGATTAAGGACCAAAATGCGAAGGCGGCGACATCTCATGAATTGATGATAAGCTATGAATTGCCA
The DNA here is from genome assembly GCA_036515095.1 of Cyclobacteriaceae bacterium. Classification (GTDB taxonomy): domain Bacteria; phylum Bacteroidota; class Bacteroidia; order Cytophagales; family Cyclobacteriaceae; genus ZC4RG29. The sequence goes on from DATBVZ010000467.1 coordinate 3,521, forward strand.
GTAAATCCGGGCAGCGGCAAAAAAGTCATTCGAACCCCCCGGTACAGGCACTGACCGATAAGACTTTTTGGTTTGTTTTAGTTTTTTGGGAATTTGGTATTCTGATTTTTTGAATAATATGGGCGTAAAAGCCATTTACCAATTTTTAGACGTTTGAAAAATTCTTGCAGTATGAATAAATCGGTTTCTTCAAAACTCGTTTTACTTCTGACCGGCGTCGTAGCCAGCGCTTGCGGCTTGCTTGGGCTTGGGGGCAAAGGTGGTGATCAGGGCGAATTGGTTGGCGTTCCCGGGAGAGAAGGCTGGGTTATGACTATACCGTACGGTATGGTTCCGGTACCGGCAGGAACATTTCACATGGGGCAGGCCGATGAAGACCCTGCATCTACGCAGATCAATTTCAACAAACAGGTGACCATCGGACCGTTCTTTATGGATGATACTGAAATCACCAATAACGAATACCGGCAATTCACGAATTTTTTCCTGATAGACAACGGAAGCATCGAAGGCTTTGAAACCATAGATCCGGAAACATTCAGGCAACAATATTACCCCGATACAACGGCATGGGTCCGTGATTTTGCCCATCACATGGGAGATCCTATCCAGGATTATTATTACTGGCACCCCGGCTATGATGATTACCCCGTTGTTGGGGTCAGTTGGGATGCAGCCGTTTTCTTCGGAGAATGGAGGACAGCATACCTGAACGATTACAGGAAGAGTGTCGGCGAATTCCAGATGCCGGCTTTCCGCCTTCCCAATGAAGCAGAATGGGAATACGCTTCACGCGGCGGCAGAGACCTCGCCAAGTATCCCTGGGGAAATCCTTACATCAGAAATTCCAAAGGCTGTATGCTTGCTAACTTCAAGCCCGGAAGAGGTAATTTCTACGACGACGGATTCGCTTACACGTCACCGGTTCAATCCTATTTCCCCAACGACTACGGCCTCTATGATATGGCCGGAAATGTGGCGGAATGGTGTCTGGATGACTTCAATCCCGCATCCGTGCCAACGGTATGGGACCTGAACCCGCAGTACATCGATCCGAGAACCGATCCCGAGAGCAATAAGTACGATCCGAGAATCGCTCCGAAAAAAGTCATCCGGGGTGGCTCATGGAAGGACGTCGCCTACTACCTCGAGACAGGAACGAGAACTTTTGAATTCAAGGATTCAACACGGGCGTACATTGGATTCCGGTGCGCAATGACCCACCTCGGTCGGTCATCCGGAACGGAATTCTAAGCCCCAAATCTAAACGCATAACAATTATTTTTTAGACAGGCAAACTTAAACTACAACTACAATGAGTAAGAAAAAAGGCGGATTTGCTGAACTACTTTTTAAGACCATAATGCCGAAGGTATACGGTATCGGTGCTGCCGTGGTGATCATTGGAGCGCTATTTAAAATTCTGCACTGGCAAGGCGCCGATGAAATGTTGATGATTGGTCTTTTCACTGAAGCTTCCATATTCTTTCTGAGCGCTTTCGAGCCTCCTCACAAGGAACCGGATTGGTCAAAGGTATACCCTGAATTGGCCGAAGATTACGAAGCGCCCGCTTCACAAACACGCATATCCAACAAGGGAGGCGCATCGCTTACGCAGCAGCTCGATATGAGCCTGGAAAAAGCGAAGATCGGTCCTGAGTTGCTCGACAGCCTGGGCAAAGGATTGCACAACCTTGCGGACTCCGCCAGGAAGATGACAAACATTTCGGATGCCGCAGTGGCCACTAGCGATTATGCCAATAACGTGAAGATTGCCTCCACGCAGCTTACGAATATGAATAAGTCATATGAGGTCGCCATCAAGGCAGTCTCCAGCATGTCGGAAGCTTCAAGGGACGCAGGCGAATACCATAGCCAGGTACAAAAGGTCACCAAAAATCTTGCTGCGCTGAATTCGGTGTACGAAATGGAATTGAAAGACGCCGACAGCCACGTGAAGAATATGAACAAATTTTATGAAAGCCTCACCGGTGCCATGCATGGGCTTTCTAAAGTTGGTGACAATACCGCGAAGTTCACGTCGGAGCTTGGTAAGCTTACCGATAACCTTACTTCCCTCAACCGGGTGTATGGCAGCATGCTCACAGCCATGAAAGGTGGCGGTTCGCAGCAACAGGGTCAGTAATGATCAGGAATTTGAAGTAAACTTTTTAGCATAGAAAAAACAACGAATAACCATGGCGGGTAAAAAAGAGACACCCAGACAGAAGATGATCGGTATGATGTACCTTGTACTTACCGCGCTTCTCGCCTTAAATGTGAGTAATGCAGTACTGGAAAAATTTGCCATCATCGACGCAACCCTGGGACAGGTAATCGAGGACACCGAAAAGAAAAACGGCGATGCCCTTGCAGCCATCATCCAGGAAGCCGGCCAAAGCCCGCGCCCTCAGGTACGGCAGGCCAAAGAGAATGCGCAAAAGGTTAGGGAGCTGACGCAAACTACCATTAAGGGGATTGAGGATCTCAAATTAAAAATGCTCGCAGCGTCTAATACAGACGCGGTAAATGAGGCCTACATCAACGACCACAGCATGAAAGTGGCTACGATGATGATCGCCCCGAAATCGCCTGAAGGAAAGAATTTCCAGAAGCTTCTGGAAAACTACGTTGCCGAGCTGGAGAAACTTACCGGTCTTGAGTTCGCCACACTGGCCAAGGCCCCAAAGGATATGCCGCTCTTTGCCAATGACGATGACCATAAAACAAAGGACTTCCTGACGTTTAACTTTGAGAACACACCCGCTATTGCAGCCCGCGCTACCGTTACACAAATCGAAACTGACGTGCTCAAGTATGAAAATGACGCGTTGGAAGAATTGATGAAACAAGCAGGCGCAGACAAGCTGAGTTTTGATAACATCGTGCCCATGGTAAGGCCCGAGGCTTCGGTCGTGGCAGCCGGTGCGAAATATAAGGCGTCCATGTTCATCACGGCGTCTTCAACTTCCATTGAACCTGAATTCTACCTCGATGGAGAAAAACTTCAGGTGGTGGATGACCCGCAATCAGGCGTTAAGATGGGTGTGGTGGAGTTTACTGCCAAGGGCGGTGGCTACAATTCCGATGGTATGGCTAAGCGCAGCTTTACGGCCAAGATCGCCCTCGCTGATACCTCCTATACACAGACAATAGAATATTTCGTTGCGCAGCCCGTTATACGTGTAACAACCGGAAATGCTCCGACGCTTTACATGAATTGCGGGAATTCTGTTTTCATCGAATGCCCTACGCTGGGTACCAACTATAATCCTTCGTTCTCAGCCAAAGGTGCGGACATCATCAAGGGTGATAAGCCCGGCCGTGTAACGATTGTACCCAAACAACGCAAGGTAAATGTACTTGTGAACAACGGCGGTGTGAACCTGGGCGACGTAGCCTTCGAGGTTAAGCCGATACCACGTCCCCGGTTTGTGGCAAAGGATAACTCCGGCCGCGATGTTGATATGAAGAACGGTTTGAAAGGCAATACCCTGGCTGGTATGCGTATCGTTGCTGAGGCGGAAGAGAACTTCAAGCGCGAGGTTCCCAAGGATGCTATATACAGAATACGCAGTATGGAAGTCATTCACGCAAGAGGAACGCAGCCGGTGCACCGTATGCAGGCTTCGAACGAGGTACTTGATCTTGGTTCCTGGAGGTCTTCGTTCCGTCCGGGTGATCAGATCGTGGTGGAAATCAAGACCGTGACACGCAGAACGTATCAGGGTCAGGATGAACGCGTTTCTATAAGTTCAGAAATACTGAGAGTTCCTATTCAATAACTTGTAAAATGGTTAGAAAAGTCATCTTATTAGCGGCCCTGTCGGCCTGCTCGCTCTATTCGGTTGGACAGAATGCGGAGTCAGATAATTATTACAGGGCGGAGGTTGAAGAACAGTACAACCCGAATTCGATCAATCCAATACCCAAATACGAGCATCATTACAAGCTTCGTGTATGGCGGACAATTGATCTGAGAGAGAAGCAAAACAAGGGTTTCTTTTCTAACAACGGGGAGATTACCCGGCTCATCGTTGACGCCGTAAAATCAGGTGAGATCACCGACGTCTACGCGTCGGATTCATTGACGACCAAGCTTAGCAAGGAGGAATTCATTGGAAGACTTCAGGCGCAAGGTGGCATGAACTATGATCCGTGGGATCCTACCCGTGATTGGTATTCGGATGAAGTTACCTCGTATAACGGAAAGAACTACCGGGCGCTTCGCGACAACCGCGGGGATAACCCGGAGACTACCATTGACGACGCATGGGCGCTCACATCAGAAGGAAAGGCAATTGATTACCTTCCCCGCCAGATGTATCAGCTCCGCTTGATGGAAGACGTCATTTTTGATAAGCGCCGGTCGAGGTTATACTATGATGTTCAGGGCGTTCAGATCATTGTTCCCGGTGCCGAAACAGTAACCCAGGTAGATGAATACCTCGGCTGGTTCAAGTATAAGGACCTTGAAAAAGTATTCCGGAATCATCCGCAGAAAGCATTATGGTTCAACCGTCAGAATACAGCACAGAATAAGAATTTTGCAGACGCAATTTTGTTGCGGCTTTTCCATGGGTCGATCTGGAAAATAGAAAATCCCGATGACTTCACCATATACGACGTGTATGTTGGAAATGGCCGTCCTTACAAGGAAGCCGTCTGGGCAACGGAATGGGCAGAGATGGAATTAATGGAGAAGGAACACAATCTTTGGGAATTCTAATCGTAGAGATGCATCATGATGCGTCTCTACGGGCAAGGAGGGTGTTATTACCCTCCTTTTTTATTTGAGATTTTTTATCAGCGCCGCCCGCCGTTTGCCAACGACCTTTTCCAGGTCCTCCAGGGAAGCTTCCCTGATTTTTCGCACAGACTTGAATTGCTTAAGCAGTTTATTCGCTGTTTCGCGCCCGATGCCCGGAAGCGTTTCCAGGTCCGTCCTGATGGTTGATTTGCTGCGCTTATTCCTGTGAAAGGTTATGGCAAACCGATGCGCCTCATCGCGAATGCGCTGCAACAAGAGAAGCCCCTGCGATTTTTTGCTGATGTGAAGGGGCAGCGGATCTTCCGGGTAATAGATCTCCTCCAGTTTTTTGGCAATTCCGGCAATGGAAATTTTACCGTATAACCCCAGCTCCTTCAATGCTTCGCACGCGCTGCTGAGTTGCCCTTTACCGCCGTCTATCAGGATAAGGTCAGGCAGTTGCTGATTCTCTTCCAGCAACCGCCTGTACCTCCTTCCGACGATTTCTTTCATCGAGGCGAAGTCATTCGGTCCTTCCACCGTCTTAATATTAAAATGCCGGTAACCCTTCTTGTCCGCCTTGCCATTTACAAACCGGACCATTGAAGCGACGGGCGTTGTGCCCTGGAAATTTGAATTGTCGAAACATTCGATAAGGAAGGGTAGCACGGGAAGCCGCATATCCTGCTGCAACACGTTGAGGACTTCCAGGTGTTTTGAGCGTTTTTCATTATTGGCAGCCTCAATTTCCCGTCTTAACTCCAGCGCATTCTTCAAAGAGAGGTCGACGAGCTTTTTCTTGTCGCCGATCCTGGGTATTACCGTATTGATCCCCTCCATCGGTAATGCCACCGGAACGTTTGTGAAAACGGTCGTATTGGCACTTCGGGCATCTTCCCTCATCTGTGGAATGGCAAAGGAAAGCAACTCACTGTCCGGTTCGTCCAGCTTTTTCCTGATCCGTATCGATTTGGAATAGATTATGGCGCCTTCCTTCACCTGAAAGTAATTCACGTAAGCCTGGTCTTCACTACTCGTGATGGCAAACACGTCAATGTCGGTCAACGCCATGTTTACGACCAGGGATTTTGACTGGAACTTTTCCAGAAGGCTCAGTTTGTTCAGGTAAAGCTGGGCCTTCTCAAACTCAAGTTGCCCGGAGGCCAGTTGCATGTTCTTCTTAAAGAATTGTGAAACAACGCTGAGATTTCCCTTCAGGATAAGGCGTGCCTGCTCTATTTCCTCGCGATAGGATTCTTCAGACTGGAGACCCTCGCATGGACCAAGGCAATTTCCGATATGAAATTCCAGGCATACTTTAAACTTTCGCTGTTCAATGTTCGTCTCACTCAACAGATAATTGCATGTCCGTATTGTGTACAACTTCCGGATAAGGTCCAGCACGCTTTTCATGGCCACAACACTGGAATAGGGTCCGAAATATTCACCCTGTTCGGGATCGTACTTGCGGGTGTAAATGATCCTTGGGAACCGTTCTTTCAGAATGCAGATGTACGGAAATGTTTTATCGTCTTTAAGGAGGATGTTGTACCGGGGCTGGTTTTGCTTGATGAGATTATTCTCCAGCAATAACGCATCGAATTCGGAATTGGCCAGCACGTACCCGATATTTCGTATTTCCGAAACCAGGCGCAGTGTCTTTCTGTTTACGCCGGCATTCTTGTTGAAATAGCTGGCGACCCTCTTCCTGATGTTCTTGGCTTTGCCGACATAGATCAGATCACCGTCGGCATTGAAGAATTTATATATCCCGGGGGAGCCGGGCAAACGTTTTACTGCTTCCAGGACTGGTGACTTCATGGTTCATACGAACTAGAAATTGTTGGTTGCGTTTGGATCCCACTCATCAACTTCCGGGATGGAATCGGATTCACCGGGATCGGTCGAGTATTCCCCGCAGTCGAGGGTTATGTCGAGGCCTGATACGGGACGCTTGAAAGGCCCCTTCTTGTAAGGCAGCAACTCATCGGCATATACTTTCAGCATGTACTTCTCCCAGATCGGCCGGGCCGTGCGACCACCCTGGCCCATGACCCACGATTCAAAGTGAATACTTCGTTCATCGCCCCCAACCCAGGCGCCGGAGACCAGGTCTTTTGTGACACCGACATACCATCCGTCCGAGGCCTGGTTTGTAGTCCCAGTCTTACCCCCCAGTTCGTTATCGACCTTCAATTCATAGGGCAAACCCAGGGAAGTGCCCCCCTCTTCCTGCACACCGCCCTGCAACATGTGGATCATCTTGTAAGCCGTTCGCTCACTGATTGCTTCCACCGTTTTGGGTATGAAGTTCTCGAGAACGTTTCCGTTCTTGTCTTCAATACGCGTGATATAAAACGGCTCGGTATGGATGCCGCTGTTGACGAAGGTGCCGTACGCGCCAACCAGTTCAAACAATGACACGTCGTTAACGCCGAGACACAACGAGGGCACCGGGTCAAGATGGCTGTCAATACCAACCCGGTGAGCAAATTTCACTACGTTGTCGGGCTGCAAACGCTGAAGCAACTGGGCGGTTATGCTATTTACCGACCGGGCCATTGCCTGCCGAAGGTTCATTTTTTCCCCTGACCCCCGGGTTCCGTCCGCATTGGGAGGATAGTACTGACCGCCCTCGGGCAAATTAAAACTGGGAGAAATATCGAAGAACTCCATGCACGGACTGTACCCCGTTTCCATGGCCAATCCGTAGACAAACGGCTTGAATGTCGAGCCCGGTTGCCTTTTACCTTGCCTCACGTGATCGTACTTAAAATACTTGTGATTGATTCCGCCGACCCAGGCTTTTATTTCGCCAGTGTGCGCGTCCATCGACATGAAACCGGCATGCATGAATCGCTTGTAGTAGTGCAGCGAATCCATGAAGCTGAAAAGGGTGTCGCGCTCTCCATTCCATGCAAAGATCCGCATAGGACGCTTTACATTCAGATAATAATGTACGGAATCCGATTTCTGGCCGTATTTAGCAACCAGTGTCCTGTAGGCGTCCGTTTGCCTTATCCTTGATTCGAGAAATCCCTTGATCTCCTGCCGGTTGTCATCGATCCAGGGATTGCGCCCTTTCCAATGCTCATTGAAGACCTTTTGGAGGTCTCTCATGCTCTCCTGTACAGCCTCTTCGGCATACCGCTGCATGCGGCTGTCAATGGTGGTGTATATTTTCAGACCGGAATCCTCGAGGTCGTAGCCGTTCTCCTTGCACCAGGCCATCAGGTCGTTCTTAATGACGCTCCGGAAGTAAGTAGCCAGACCTTCGTTATGATTCTCAACGGCATATTCCAGTTCTATGGGCAACTTGATCAGGGAGTCGTATTCTTCAAATGTCTTTATGTACCGGTGGCGATAAAGTTTGGCGATGACCTCGTTGCGTTTCCGCAATGAATTATCCGGATTCAACACCGGATTGAAACGGGTGATTGCCTGCAGCAGGCCTA
>DATBVZ010000468.1:0-5619 GCA_036515095.1 Cyclobacteriaceae bacterium
GCTGCCGGGCGTGGCAGAGCGTTGGAAGTTCATTGCACCCACGCTGGAGAAAGCCCCGTTTCTGAAGTTCATTCCCATGATAGGAAGCATGGGCTGTCCGTATACTTGCGCCTTTTGTATCGATTCGGTGGTACCCTATCAACCACTGGATTTTCAGGTAATGAAATCGGACCTGCAGTTCCTGCTTACGAAATTCAGGAAGCCCCTGGTAGCCTGGCATGATCCTAATTTTGGGATTCGGTTTGAGGAAAATATGGAGGCCATCGCTTCCGCCGCACCGTTAAAAAGCTTCCAGTTCATGGCTGAAAGCAGCCTGTCAATCCTTACCGAAAAACACCTGAAGGTGTTGCAGCAACATAATTTCCTGGCAATGCTTCCGGGCATTGAATCCTGGTATGACATGGGAAATAAGTCAAGGGCTTCCAACATAAAGGGACAAGACCGTGTGAACCAGATTTCCGAACAGGTAAACATGGTACTCCGGTATGTTCCCTATATCCAGACCAACTTCGTGTTGGGACTGGATTGCGACTCCGGTTCGGATCCCTTTGAACTCACCAAGATGTTCGTAGATCAGTCTCCCGGAGCTTTTCCGGGTTATTCTTTGCTGACTGCTTTTGGTGAGGCTGCGCCACTCAACCTGGAGTATCAGGAAGGCGGACGTGTTCTTCCCTTTCCATTTCATTTCCTTAACAATCACCTGGCCATGAATCTGAAACCCAGGAATTACGAATGGGTCGACTTCTACGATAAGGTGATCGATCTTACCGAATATACCTTTTCAGCAAAGGCCATCTACCGGCGACTAAAAGCGACACCGAACTTCACCTCGCGTTGGATGAACTTCATGCGGGCAATTTCCAACGAAGGCCACGGTCGGCTTCGCTTTTACCGCAAGGTGCGCAACATGCTGGTGAACGATCGCAGTGTGATGCAGTACTTTGAAGGCGAGTCGCAGCAACTTCCCAAGTTCTACAAGGATATTATTGAGAAGGACCTTGGCGCATGGGCCCAATGGCTCCCGAAAGGAGCTATGGAGCACAACCCGAACGCCTATCTTGAAAAGACCCGGCAAAAAACCTTGGCACACGATCATCCAACAATTTCCCTGCCCCGCCATCGAACTACAAAACTTCAATCAAACGCACCGGCTGATGCCAGGAATCAAGTAGCGGCGAAACAAGGTTGAAGCGCTGACCCAAAATCCCCAGGATGGGGAATCGAACCAGGGTTCAGCCGAACCTGATGAAGGGAGTTACCCTCCAGTTGCCGTGAATGACCAATGCCCTGTCGATGTGCAGGCGATAATCCTTTCCCTGCGCCGAGAAGAAAACTGTAAACGATGAATTTGTCAGGGGCGCTTCGGGTGTTGCATTCACCGCCAAGCCTGCATAGCGGATTTCATTCCAGTTTATTCCTTTAGTCCTTCCCTCCCGGAGAACACGTTCGAACGACGCTTTGGCCGAGGGCATGATATTGCCTGTGTATTGCCCGGTGAACTCACTCTTTGCTTCAGCCAGGTAGTTGCCATAAATGCTGGCGTTTTCCTGCATGAGTTCATGGAATTCAGACAAGGAGGGCAGCAATGCCACAAATGATTCGGCTGATGATTGCTGAAACGCTGCTACAACCTGGTGGGCGATAGCTTCAGCCGAATCTGCAGCAGGCCGGCGGCTGGTCGAAAAGGAAGTCATGGTCAAAACAATAAGGGTTAACAGACTACTGGTGTTTTTCATAATTGGTGGAATTAATTTGGAGATTACACGAATGAAAGAGCACCACCGGCCCACGATAAAAAAATAAATACCCACGCAGAAACAACAAAACGTACCGGAGGCCACCGTTGAGCATTTTTTATGGATGACGGCACGGATTCACGTATAAATTAATGCCTTAATTCAATATCTTTAAAAACTGTGCATTGTACGGGACTGAAGAATTGACAATCCTTAACCCATCCCAGGCCGAATTATGCTGACGCTTCTGATCGTTCTCTTTTCGCTGGCCCTAATACTGGTGGCCATCATGAAATTCGACATTCACCCTTTTCTTGCCCTTTTCGTTGGTGCGCTCATTTACGGATTGCTGGCGGGAATGCCGGGTGCACTCATCCTTAAGTCCATCTCCGACGGCTTTGGCGGCGTGCTGGGCAGGATAGGCCTGCTGATCCTGCTGGGTGTTATGATCGGAACCTTCCTTGAACGCACCGGAGGCGCCATGGTGATCGCACAGAGGGTATTGAAGTTCATTGGTGAAAAGTCGGTAATGCTCGCCATGATGATCACGGGATTCATCTTGTCGATACCCGTCTTTGGCGATAGCGCATTTATCATTATGCATCCGATAAACAAATCGTTATCCTTCAAAGGCAAATTGCCCTTTGCTGCCACTACAATCGCGCTGACATTGGGTCTGTCCTCCAGTCATTCGCTTGTTCCTCCCACACCGGGACCAATTGCAACAGCCGGGATTCTGGGTGCTGACCTGGGACTCGTTATTCTCTGGGGTGCAGTAACCGGTACGTTAGCATTGATACCAAGTTTCTTCTTTGTTAAATACGTGGTATCCCGGATCGAACTGGTGCCGGTGTTTCGCGGAGAAGAGAACAGCTCCAGGACCGTGAAATACCCATCGCTTGGAAAATCGATCCTTCCCATTATCATTCCGATTCTGTTGATCATATTGGGATCCATTGCTGCGTACCCCACGAAACCTTTCGGCGACAATGTGCTTACCACCGTTTTTCTGTTTATCGGGAATCCGGTGATTGCACTACTGTTTGGGGTTTTCCTTTCGTTTACACTACCGGAAAAATTTGATCGGAAATTGCTATCATCCACGGGTTGGGTCGGCGAGGCCGTTGTCATTTCAGCGCCTATTATTCTCATTACAGGCGCGGGCGGCGCGTTCGGCAGCATGTTGCAAAATTCCGGACTGGGAGACCTGGTCAGCAGCAACCTCGCGGGAGCAGAGTGGGGGATATTCCTTCCCTTCATCATGGCCTCGGCATTGAAGACGGCACAGGGATCATCGACGGTAGCCATGATCACAACGGCGTCGGTAATGGTTCCCCTTATGGCCTCGCTTGGTCTCGACTCTGAGATAATGAAGGTTTTCACTGTGCTGTCTATCGGCGCCGGAGCCATTGCAATATCCCACGCTAACGATAGTTTCTTTTGGGTAATGACCCAGATGACGGGCATGTCCATAAAACAGGGAAACAAAGCACACAGCCTGGGCACCCTGATACTGGCGGTTTCGGCGATCACCATTATCTATGTGTTGAGTGGGATGATGGGGTAGAGGCCCTTCGGAAGGTCGGTGCGAGGCAGGAGGCAGGCAACATAAACACTTAAACACCCAACAGCACATCAACACGTCAACACATCAACACGTCAACACCTCCCCGGATAACTACCAGATCACGGCGCGAACGATTAAGGAGCCACCGGTTTCGCTGGTACGCCAATTGCGATTTCTGGGTCCGGGGTTTATCCTTTCTGCTTCCATTGTTGGTTCAGGCGAACTGATCGCCACCACCACGCTGGGCGCACGGGCGGGCTTCGTCGCTTTTTGGGTCATCATCGTAAGTTGCCTGGTGAAGGTTGCGGTTCAGCTTGAGTTTGGGAAGCACACCATCCTCACCGGCGAGACTGCCATGCAGATATTCAACAGGCTTCCGGGCCCAAGGTTTGGCAAGGGGAGGTGGAGCGTTTGGTTGGTTTTGCTGATGATGGTGATGAAGGTCGTTCAACTCGGCGGCATGCTTGGGAGTACCGCCATCGTACTGGCCATGTTGTTCGGAAGTGTGCCTGTTTTTTATTGGGTAGCTATTTCGGCATTTAGTGTCGCCCTGATGGTCTTCAGAGGCTATTATACTGTAGTAGAGAAGGTTTCTATTGTAATGATAGCCATGTTTACGTTGATGACCCTGACCTCGGTCATTGCCATCGTCTTCACACCGTATGGTTACTCATGGACAGATATCGCATCGGGTCTGACGTTTCAGCTTCCCAAAGAGGTCATCGCCGTGGCCATCGGGGCGTTCGGCATCACGGGCGTGGGCAGTGACGAGATCATTGCCTACAATTATTGGTGTCTTGAGAAGGGATACGCGGCGTACACAGGTCCGGATAATGGCACTCCGTCATGGAGGGCACGCGCAGCAGGCTGGATCAGCATCATGCACCTGGATGCTGTTGTCGCCATGCTGATATACACAGCAGTTACCGCCGCATTCTACCTGCTGGGGGCCGCGATCCTGCATAACCGGGGGGCTATTCCCCAGGGCAATGACCTTATCGCCATAGTATCGCTGATTTATACGGAAACCCTGGGTGCCGGAATTCGCAACGTCTATCTTGTTGGTGCCTTCTTTGTGTTGTACTCCAGCCTGTTTGCGTCACTGGCGGCCTGGACGCGGATGTATGCTGATATTTTCGGCCAGCTTGGCTGGATTGATTTTTCAGTAGTCCGCCAACGTAAAAAGGTGATCGCCATACTCGCCTGGATATTTCCCACGGCATGGGCATCAACGTATGTGTTCATCGAATTGCCGGTGTTCATGATCCTCTTCGGTGGCGTTGTGGGATCAATCCTTCTGTTCATTATCGTATTCGCAGTACTGCATACCAAGTATTTCAGGTTACAGACTGTCAAATCAGGACTTCTGTATGATGCGGCGTTCTGGGCAAGCGTCGTGTCCATTATCGCTGTGGGTGTGTATGGCGTTAGCGGACTCCTGTAAGAAACAAGGTTGAAGGATTGAAGCGTTGAAGAGCCTGCCTGCCTCGCGCTGGCCTTCAGCAAGGCAGGCAGGTTGAAGAGTTGAATTTATCCACCCACCTACCATACTTATACTCTTGTAATCCTTATATCCCACACCGCTTCCAGGCTCCCTACTTTGCTGTCCAGCCCCCGTCCACAGTAAGCATAGACCCAACCATATAGCTCGCCGCGGGACTTGCAAGGAAAATGGCCGCGCCCTGGATTTCGCGGAGTTCGCCCCAACGGCCAACCGCAGTTGCGCCGACGATAAAATTACGGGCTTCGTCCGAATCGGCGATGGGAATGTTCATCTCTGTAAGAAAAGGCCCCGGACATATAGCGTTAACGTTGATGTTATACGGTGCCAGTTCCAATCCGAGTGCACGCGTCATCTGTACGACCGCACCCTTGCTGGACGTATACGGCGTTCGGTTTGCAAGCCCGATCAGCCCCAGGGTACTGGCCATGTTGATAATGCTTCCGCTCTTGTTTTGTTTCATATGCGGCGTGACCGCCCGGCAGCATAACCATGTGCCGTTAACATTCACATTCATCACCCGGTTAAAGTCCTCGGGCGTCACCTCATCAATAGCGCCTCTTATGTTTATACCCGCGCTGTTAATGAGAATATCAACTTTTCCGAACGCTTCGATGGCGGCATTCACCATCGTCGTGATTTCTGAGGGAACGGTAATGTCTGCCGCAAACGAGATCACAGAAGTACCGTACTCGATGCGCAGTCCTTCAGCGGCCTTTGTACCGTCATCAGGCGTGCGATTTACGAGCATCAAATTCGCGCCTGCAGAAGCGAGGCCTGCTGCCATAGCAAGACCCAGCCCCTTCGATCCACCC
>DATBVZ010000469.1:0-2795 GCA_036515095.1 Cyclobacteriaceae bacterium
GTTCGAACCCACCTGGTAGGGAAATATAAAGAACAGGTTAGATCCTTTCTTGAAAAAATCGAAGCGGGGAATCCGGGTGGGGTAAATTGAAAGAGTGAGCTTTGAAGTTTCACCGCAGAGGCGCAAAGATTCTAAGGACCGCAAAGATTATTTTTTGCTTCGCCTTCGGCGAACGGAAGCCAGCAGCACCACCCATCATCTTGAACCAGGGTGCTGGAATTCAAACCGGTTAGTTGCATTCTCATGCTGTTCATTTTTAGTGTTTGTTAACCATCGATGTCAGATAGTTAGTAAGCCTTTCGAACGCAGATCCCCATCCGTTGTAGAAGCCCATCTTTTCCTGTTGTTTGCAGTACTCCTCCGTGGGATGAACAACGCTGAAAGTGAAATTTGTTTTGTCTCCGATTTTCTCAAAGAGCGCTCTCAATTCCACGCCTTCGGTCATGGGTCTGAAGTTTGCCGATGTTACTATTTTTTGGAATTCAACGATTTCGGAATACTCGCCTTCTGAAATGAATTCACTTCCATCAGGCATTGGCATAATGTATTTCCATTTGCCACCAACTTTAAAATCGTGTACGACCACCGTCAACGCCAGTCCATTTGGCCCCCACCATTGCGCAATATGCCCCGGTTCAGTCCAGGCCTCCCAAACCAGGTCGACTGGTGCATCGAACGTTTTTTTAAGGGTAAGTACCCTTTTTGCGAGATCATTTTCTACCATGTTTGTTTCGTTTAGCTTTTAGTTGGTATACATATTTTTCAAATGAATCGATTCTCTGCTCCCATAACTCATTGAATTGCCCAATCCAGTCAGACACCTTCTTCAGATTGTCAGGCTGAATTTTGCAATGGCGTTCTCGCCCGATCTGCTCTATGCTGATTATGCCGCATTCATTGAGAATTTTTATGTGGTTGGAAACGGCAGGTCTGGTAATAGCAAAGTGTTCGGCGATTGCGTTAAGGGTCAGGGGTTGCTGATCGGCAATCAGGGTTATTATTTCCCGTCGCGTTGGGTCAGCGATTGCCTGAAATACGTCACGTCTCGTTTCCATTTAAAGTGTAACCATCTGTTTACACAAATCTAATATGTAAACACCTGTTTACGCAATTGTTTTTTGATATTTTTTCAGGAATGAGCGTTTCGGAGCGTTGAGGGCATTATTTTTTCTTTTTTGACGATCTGGCCTTCTTGTTGAACTCCAGGCAAAGCGTGATCCAATAGTCGAAGTCTTTCCTGGATTTCATACCCGTTTCGTCTACCATCACATATCCCTTCATCGGGCGACCGGTAAAATCCATGATCCTGCAGCCGGTTCTGGAAAGTGCGGCCTCCTGGGCCTCCGGATCGATTCGGCACATCATTTCGTCCTTAATGATGCCGATACACATCTTGTCGTTCACCATGAACGTCAGACCTCCCATCATTTCCCTTTCCTTTATCTTTTTTACGTCCGCTAACCGTTCCCGGATTCGCTCAGCCAATTTTTGGTTATATGCCATAACGATATTGTTTTTCCATATACGATTTAAGACCGGCAAAGAACTTCTTTACGCCTGCGTCGGACTGTCTGCGAATGATCAGAAGATCCATCAGCTTACCCAGTATTCCAAATTTCACCGTATACTCCATGGTCTGAAGTACTTTGGTTTGTCCGTCCAGCTCCTGAAAACTGTAGCTGTGTTTAAGCCTGTGAACCGGAAAAGAACATGCAGTAAGCTCATAGGTTATGGATTTATTTGGATTATAAACGGTGATGACTTCTTCAAACCAATTCTTTCCGTCTTGCATGTCAACTCTCCTTCTTGCTCCAAGATCTGTTTTCGCCCCTGAGATCATTGATGACCTATGAACCGTTGGATCATATTTTTCGAGAAGGTCCGGAGTTGCCAGGACCTTCCATAGCTTGTCTGCGGGAGCCTTAATTATAATCTCGTTGTGTAGTGTTGCCATGGGGTTTATTTTCTGTTAGCGACCGCAAATTGGAAAGGATTTGTTCCTGCGCCTTCGAGATCATGCGTTTCATGATCAGGCCATTTATGATCCTGGCGATGTAGCTTGCTGGCTTGTAGTAGGTTTCATTGGTAACCCTTGTCTGGTTTTCACCGAGCTTTTCAAGATTAAAAACGAAACGGGTATCAGCCAGCATTTTACCCATACCCATAGTGTCGTGTTCTATTGTCCAGACGGTTTTCTTCTGCGGGATCAACTCAATTAGCCTTTCAACCATAGTCCCTTTTCGCCCCTTGTTATCGATTTCACAGGTTCGCGTTTCGCCTTGAATATCCATTCGTCCGGCTGCCTTAATGACGCCCGGATTTACTTTATGCAGGGAATTGATGTCTGTAATGACAGCCCACAGCCGTTCAATCGGGGCGTCAATGATGGTTTCGTTTTTTGCCTGGAGCGTGCTCATAAGACCTGTTTTTTGATGGTAATTCCAAGTTAAACTAAAAGACTTGCAAAATGCAAGTATTATTTTTACGTTCGGTCCGTGAAGAAGAAAATCGTGTTTCGTTCGCAGTGCCCGATAAGCACTGCCCTGGATATTTTTGGCGATAAGTGGACCCTCCTCGTAATAAGGGATTTGCTGTTCAACCAAAAAAAGACGTACGGTGAGTTTTTGGATTCAGAGGAAAGGATTGCGACCAACATTCTATCGGACCGTCTTTCTTTATTGGAAAGGACAGGCATTGTTTCCAAACAGAAGCATCCCTACCACGGCCTCAAAATTGTTTATTCACTTACCCAAAAGGGCATTGACCTGATTCCGGTGCTGGTTGAAATAATTGCA
>DATBVZ010000470.1:0-14246 GCA_036515095.1 Cyclobacteriaceae bacterium
CGAATTGATCGCTACAATGCCCTTGTTCTGAATCCTCAATTGCGGTACCACCTGGTTATCGCACCGGACAGGCGTCGGACTTACAATCTCTTTCAATGCGAGATCTTCATCGGCAGATGTGATCAGGGCAATGTTGTCAATGTAAAGGTTGTTGCCCCAGTCGTTGACACTTACAAAGGCCAGTTGAACGCTGCTTTCCCCGATGAATTCTGAAAGGTCAATGATCTCTGTCCTCCAATCGCCGGCATCCGAAGGTGTGAAAGCAACGCTGGTTGCCGGCACAGTGGCCAGGGTATTGCCCGATTTTTCATACACCGGCGTTTCGCCCAACAGGTCGGCGCTGCATTCCGTAAGAGCATATACGCGCAAGCGGTCTTCGGAATTCTGAAACCTGGCATACGCAACGTCAAACGAAACATACGCTGCCGGCACACCGGCCAGGTCGAATGTCGGTGAGGTCAGAATGTCAATTTCTCCCCGTCCGTCTTCATAGTCATAAAAATTCAATTTCAGGGCCGTATTGGCAGGAAGAATTGCCGGCGCATTCGCCAGCTCCCAGGTGTGCTGCTGATCGGGATTATTAACTGACCATCCCGCGGGGAAGGCATTGAAATCCTCAGCAAAAGGCGCGGTGATAAAGTCCGGTACGTATACGGCGACGGACCTGAGGTTATCGCCCGGATCGGCATCGGCAATGCCATTAGTAAGCAGTATCTCAAAACTGAAATTGGCGGTTCCTGCAGAAAACGTCTGGGGTGAGAAGGTCAACGTCGTTGCCTCAAGGGGGTCGAGGCTGATGATGAAGTCGGTTGTCTCCAGCGCGGAGCCGTCGCGGGATAGCTGTATGCGCGTTGACGTCACCGTATTGATTCCGTAATTCTGGATTTCGATTGCGGGTGCCGAGGTAATGGCACATTGCGTTGCGCCCGGTGAGAGAATGCTCTTAATTCCGAGATTGTTGGCTACCGGCTCAGGGTTATTTAAGCCTGGCGATGTGAGCAAGCTTGCACGCCTTGGACTATTTTCGACGACGGCTGTGATCCTGGCAATCTGTCCTTCGGTGAAGAGGTTCATGCAGGCGTCATTGGTATAGTCCAGGTAATTCATGTACATGTCGTTGGAGTCGCAGGAGGTCCGGGGATCGGAGGGACATCCGTTGGTATTGAGAAATTGATTTGGGGTATCGTCAACGTGATCGGTACCGCTGCATTTGTCGGGATCGGATTCGTCATCACCCCAGATGTGGTGTAGTCCGAGAAAATGCCCTATCTCATGGGTTGTAGTCCTCCCCTTGTTGTACTGGGGGTCAAGATCAAACGGGCCTTCTTCAATAGTCCCGAATGCATCGTAGTGAATAACAATTCCATCGGTGAGCCGGTTATTGGATGAATTCTCCAGGCCGGGAAGGTCCGACACCGGAAACTGGGCAAAACCCACGAATGAAGAACCCAGGGTTGTGACCCATATATTGAGGTAATCCTCCGCGGGCCAATAGCTGATGGACTTCAGTTCGTAGTTGTCGTTGATCGACCATTGTGATTTGGTTCCTTGTACCCTTACGATCCCGGTGGTAGGCAGTCCTTCCGGTGTCTGCTTTGCGAGCACAAATTCCAGGTCCAGGCTTCCGGCAACGGGTAAAAATTCGGCGGGCGTGTTTGAAGCATCGTCATTGAGGCGTTGAAAATCTTCGTTCAGCACATGGATTTGAGAAATGATCTGCTCATCGGAAATGTTGGAGCCGGTACCTACGGTCTCTCCATTGTGGATAACGTGCACGACAACCGGAAGTTGATACGTAACAGCCTCGCGCTTCTGGGCGTCAAGGCGGATCCTTCGCGCTTCGATCCTGTCCTTTAACCACTCTTCGAACTGCTGCTTGTTCTCCCGGAGCCTATTTTGCTCATACAGCTTTTTGGTGTACTCCACCGTGCCGCAGCGATCCTGTGAAAATGCAGCATATGCAAATAAAAATACTGCCACCACCGGAAAGATGGTTCTGGCAACTCCTGTGGTTGTTATTTTGTGGTGCTCCCTGCTCACACCTTTCCCGGGTACCGTGCTGACTGCATCACCCAAAGATAAGAAAGATAAGAAAGCAACGGTTACAGCCTGCCCGAAGGAAATCAGCTGGCGATTGCGTCGTGTATGAAAAAATCCGGTTGAAAGCCGGTTTTCAGGGCGGTCTGCCTATTGAATGACTGGCATGTTGATCACTTCAATGGATCTGATTTCGGGTACGGCGCGTTTGATGGCTTCTTCAACCCCTGCTTTAAACGTCATGGTTGACATGGGGCAATTGCCGCAGGTACCTACGAATTCGAGCCTAACCACCTGGTCGCTGGACACCTCCAGGATCTTCACGTTTCCGCCATCCGCTTCCAGATAGGGCCGGATGCTATCAAGGGAGGCTTCAATGCGGTGAACCAGATCTTCTGTAGTTGTGTTTGCGCTCATTGCCTGACTTAAAAAAATAATCTTTTACAAAAATAAGTATTTCCCGCCATATTAATTGCAGGCCTGCAGTTCGCGGCCCTCTTATGTCGCTGCTATAGCCGGCAGTTGCGCATTTCGGATGGCAATCTGCCGCGCGACCGATTCAGCCAATGCCGTGAACGCTACCTTCGAGGGTCCTTCTTTCAGTACGGCTGGCAGGCCGCTGTCACCACTTTCCCGTACACTTTGGACCAGCGGTATCTGACCCAGCAAAGGAACGCCGTATTTATCGGATAAGTTCTTGCCGCCATCCCTTCCGAAGATGTAGTATTTATTGTCCGGAAGCTCTTCGGGCGTGAACCATGCCATGTTCTCAACGATGCCAAGTATGGGCACATTGATTTGCGGCTGCCTGAACATGGCCACAGCCTTGGTCGCGTCGGCAAGGGCGACCTTTTGCGGAGTAGTTACGATCACTGCCCCGGTCACGGGCACCGTTTGTACAAGCGTCAGGTGAATATCACTGGTACCGGGCGGCAGATCGATCAGCAGGTAATCAAGTTCTCCCCAGTCGGCATCTCCGAAAAACTGTTTCAGCGCCGAACTGGCCATAGGGCCCCGCCAGATGACTGCACTGTCCTGAGGCGTAAGAAATCCTATGGATATGAGCT
Organism: Cyclobacteriaceae bacterium; assembly: GCA_036515095.1. Classification (GTDB taxonomy): domain Bacteria; phylum Bacteroidota; class Bacteroidia; order Cytophagales; family Cyclobacteriaceae; genus ZC4RG29. The sequence continues at coordinate 3,105 of DATBVZ010000470.1, forward strand.
TTACCCCGTATTGCTCAATCGGGACAATGATGTTCTTTCCGTTAACGTTCTTGACACCCGGCTGTTCGAACTCGCAGTTGAACATCGTCGGAATGGAAGGACCGAAAATATCAGCATCAATAAGACCAACTTTGGCGCCGGCCTGGGCCAGTGCAACGGCCAGGTTGGTAGTTATGGTGGATTTTCCTACACCCCCTTTTCCGGAGGCTATAGGCACAATGTTCTTCACCCGGGGGAGCAGCGGTGCATTGCCGCGCAGGGATGTGACCGAGGAGGTAATGTTTACGTTGATAGCAACCTCCCTGCCCGCGATCCTTTCCACGGCTTCAACGCATTCGCGCCTGATCTGTTCCTTCAGGGGACATGCCGGAGTGGTGAGCACCACAGTAAAACTCACCGAATTCCCCTCCACCCTGATATCGTGGACCATATTCAGGCTCACCAGGTCGCGCTTGATGTCCGGGTCCAAAACCGTAGAGAGCGCTTTCCGTACTTCCGTTTCGCTAATGCTCATTTTTTATAATAAATATCTCATAATCAATTGATTATAGCTACCTAGGTTAAACTTACTTTGAATTGACAATTGCCCGGGTAACAACAACGAATACCAATTTCGCGCTATTGCCTCTGCAATTTAGATTGAAAAGAGGCATTATGAAATTAATGATGAATTCCGTGTCGGTTTGCACCCTGGCGGGACTATGGGACTGCCGTTTCGTCCCTTAATTTATCTGGACACTTTCAGGCAAAAAGGTATCTTTGACCCGGAATGGCTGCATCAATCCTGCCTGCCATCATAAAGGCCCAGCGCTGGCAGGCAGGTTTGTACCGTCCATGCGCCAGGTGCACGGAATGATTTCCCGCGAAACTATAGATGAAGTAAAGAGCCGCATTGATCTCGTCGATGTAATAGGGGATTTTGTCACCTTGAAACGGGCTGGGCAAAATTATAAGGCACTGAGTCCGTTTACCAACGAAAAGACTGCCTCCTTCTACGTTGTCCCGTCAAAGGGCCTCTTCAAGGATTTCAGCAGCGGTAAGGGAGGCGATGCAATAACTTTTGTGATGGAGCACGAAGGCCTTGGCTACATGGAGGCCATTCGCTTTCTGGCAAAGAAATATGGCGTCGAAATACGGGAAGAGTCCGGGGGGACTGACCAGGTTGCCCAAAGTGAGCGGGAAAGCCTATACATCCTGATGAACTTCGCCCGGGAAACGTACAGCGACCTGCTGTTCAATCATGAGGAAGGTCGCAGTATCGGCCTTACGTATTTTCGCGAGCGGGGATTCAACGACAGGACCATTCAGAAATTTGAACTGGGTTACACCCTCAAGGCCTGGGATCATTTTTGCAGTACGGCGCTGGCCCGGGGTTACAGCAGGGAAATGCTTGAGAAGGGCGGCCTGCTGGTATCAAAGGAAGACGGTCGGTACTATGACCGGTTTCGTGGCCGGGTGGTCTTTCCCATCCACAATCTGTCCGGCAAGGTCATCGGGTTTGGCGCGCGTGTTCTGGGCCGCGAAAAAGATCAGCCCAAGTATATCAATTCCCCGGAAACAGAAATATACCACAAGGGCCAGGTGCTGTATGGAATGTTCCATGCAAAAAATGCCATCCGCCGTGAGAATTTCTGCTACCTCGTGGAGGGCTACACCGATGTCATTTCCCTTTGTCAGGCAGAAGTTGATAACGCTGTGGCTTCTTCGGGCACGGCGCTGACCGAAGAACAGATCCGGCTTATCAAACGCTTTACTTCCAACATCACAGTGCTCTTTGACGGTGATGCGGCGGGAATAAAGGCTGCGGTGAGGGGTATAGACCTGGTACTGAAGGAAGGAATGAACGTGCGGGTGGTGTTGCTTCCTGACGGGGAAGATCCGGACAGCTATTCAAGGAAGGTGGGAAGCAGTGCGTTCCGTGATTATCTGAAGGCGCATAGCAAAGACTTCATCTCGTTCAAGATAGATCTGCTCGCTGCTGATGCCTCGAATGATCCGATAAAAAAGGCGGAGGCCATTCGCGAAATCGTATCAAGCATTGCCGTCATCCCGGATCCGATAAAACGTTCCGTCTACGTTCGCGAGACGAGCGACCTGCTTCACATCGCAGAGCAGGTATTATTGAGCGAGATGAATAAGCTCCTGATCAGAGAGAGACAGAAGAAACGGCAGGAGTCTACGGGAGAGGCCAGGGAAACCCTGCCGGTCATTACCGATAGCGCCACCTCCCGCGGTATCGACTCGTTGGCCATGATGCAGATCCAGGAGAAAGAAGTTATCCGGTTGTTGCTGAACTATGCCGACAGCAAGCTGGAGGAGGATGTAGACCTGCTCAGCTATTTCATTTCGGAATTCGAAGAGATGGAATTCACCAATGCCAACTACAGGTACGTCTTCGGAGAGTTCGAGAAGGCACGCCGGAAGGGTGAGCTCATCGATTCCCATTACTTTCTCCGGCATGGATCGGAGGAAGTGAAAACGCTGGTGACTGATCTTACCCTGCAACGGTATTATGCCAGCCAGCATTGGCGGGAGAAATACCATATTTATTTTGAAAACGAACAGGAGAAACTGCATGACTCGGCACACCAGAACGTATTGCGGAGAAAATACCGGTACGTCCAGAATTTAATAGAACAAAATAGCGAGAAAATAAAGGAGGCTGAAGCGAGAGGTGATCACAGCACGGTTGATGAACTAATTGACGTTCAAATGCGGTTAAAGAATGCAGATCAGAACCTGGCCGGGGAACTGGGTATCGTTTCAGGTAAATATTAGGAAACAAGATCATATGAGCCAAGAAATAAAATTCGATTCGATTGAAGAGGCTTTGGAGGATATCCGAAATGGGAAAGTCATTGTTGTGGTGGATGATGAAGATCGCGAGAATGAGGGGGATTTCATTTGCGCTGCTGAATGCGTCACACCCGAGATCGTTAATTTCATGGCCACGTACGGCAGGGGATTGATCTGTGCGCCATTGGTTGAGGACCGCTGTGAAGAATTGGGACTGGAATTGATGGTAGGCGAGAATACTGCACTGCACGGCACCCCGTTCACGGTCTCCGTAGACCTGCTTGGTCACGGATGCACTACCGGGGTCTCTGCAGCCGACCGGTTCAAGACCATTCGTGCGTTGGTTGATCCGGAGTCCAAACCCGAAGACTTTGGCAAGCCAGGCCATATTTTTCCGCTGAAGGGTAAACGGGGAGGCGTACTCCGGAGGGCAGGGCATACGGAGGCAGCCATAGATTTTGCGCGCCTGGCGGGATTCAAACCCGCCGGCGTGCTGGTGGAGATCATGAATGACGACGGTTCAATGGCGCGGCTCCCGGACCTGATAAGGGTGGCTAAACGTTTTGACCTTAAGCTCGTTTCAATTAAAGACCTGATCGAGTACCGGATCAGTAAGGAGACGTTGATCAGCAGGGATGTAGAAGTAGACATGCCAACCGAGTTCGGGCACTTCAAGCTGATCGCCTACGAACAGACCAACAGCGGCGAGGTACATCTTGCCCTGGTAAAAGGCACCTGGGATAAGGATGAACCTGTGCTGGTACGGGTCCACTCGTCGTGCGTGACGGGAGACATCTTCGGATCCTGCCGGTGCGACTGCGGTCAGCAATTGCACGCGTCCATGGAAATGGTAGACAAGGCCGGCAAAGGCGTTGTTCTCTACATGAAGCAGGAGGGACGCGGAATCGGGTTGATCAACAAACTGAAGGCATATAAGCTCCAGGAGGATGGGCTGGACACCGTGGAGGCGAACATTAAGCTGGGATTTGATATGGATGAACGCGATTACGGAGTAGGGGCACAGATACTTAGGGATCTGGGCATCACCAAGATCAGGCTCATCACCAACAATCCGAAAAAGCGCGTAGGCCTCATGGGTTACGGACTGGAAATTGTGGAGAATTTACCCATCGAAATATCACCTAACCAGCATAACGAACGTTATCTGTTAACCAAGCGTGACAAATTAGGTCACACAATTTTAGGCCACCGATGAACCCTAGACACCTTCTGACGGCAATGGTTGTTTTCCTTTCGGCGGGATATGCCGGCGCACAGTCATGGCCGTTTGAGCTCTGGCATGACGGCAGGATCATCCTGATCACAGGCGATACGCTCAAAGGGAAAGTCAAGTACGATCTGATGCAGGATCTGGTGCAGTATGACTTCACCAATGTGCGCACGGAAGTATTCACCCCGAGAAAGGTTTTGTTCTTTGAGATCTTCGATAAGACCGTTAACCGGTACCGTAATTTTTTTGCGCTCCCCTATCATGCTACCACGGGATACAAGACTTCCCTGTTCTTTGAGCTGATAGAAGAAGGCAACATGACGCTTCTTGCCCGTGAGGTTCTTGAGTACCGCACCTACAATTCTCCCTATTACTTCGGCAGCTTTTCAAGACAGGTCCTTGTCTACAAATACTTCCTGCTCAAGGAAGACGGGAGCATTTTGGAATTTACGGGAAACAAGAATGATCTCCTGCAACTGATGGGAAACAAGGCGGAGGCTGTTGAAAAATATATAAAGTCCAACCGGCTGAAGTTTGAAGAGAAATACGATCTTGCCAGAATTGTTGCCTACTACAATTCATTGTTTGACGAGAGTATTAACTAGCATTGAATGAGCAAACCCCTTATCCTGGTTTCCAATGACGATGGCATTACGGCCAAAGGTATCCGCACCCTGGTGGATATTATGAAAGCGATCGGGGATGTTATCGTTGTTGCACCGGATGGTCCGCAATCGGGCATGGGTCACGCTATAACCGTAGGTGAAACGCTTCGCCTGGAAGAAACAACCATCTTTGACGGCGTGAGGGCCTTCGAATGTTCCGGTACACCGGCGGATTGCGTCAAGATAGCCCGGCACTTTGTACTTAAAAAAGAGCGCGGGCCCGATATCGTGGTAAGTGGTATCAATCACGGGAGCAATACTTCCATCAGCGTACTGTACTCCGGAACTATGTCGGCAGCCATCGAGGGTGCAATTGAAGGAACTCCGGCTATAGGATTTTCGCTTTGCGACTATTCCCACAAAGCCGACTTTTCGCATATTGAAGCGTACGTTGGCAAAATAACGCGGCAGGTCCTTACGCACGGATTACCGAAAGGTGTTGCTTTGAACGTGAACTTTCCGCCGAAGCGCAATGAAAACATAAAAGGCATTCGCATCTGCCGGCAGTCGAATGCTAAATGGGTGGAAGACTTTGACCAGCGCTTTGATCCGAATGGCAGGCGGTACTTCTGGATGGCTGGCAACTTTGTGAACTTTGATAGAGGCGAAGACAATGACGAATGGGCCATCGCCAACAACTATGTTTCGGTTGTCCCATGCCAGTTCGATCTCACAGCTCACGCCGCGATCGCTGTGCTTAATGAGGATTGGGAAATCCTGGGTGAAGGTTGAACGGTTGCTGCGCAACTATGTCAACGTCATCTTTCAGAATACCATCCGGAATAAAACTTACTCACTCATCAACATCGTGGGTCTGTCGGTGGGTTTGGCTGCATTCATAGTCATCCTGAAGTTCATCCGGTTTGAACAAAGTTATGATCGGTTCCACACAAAGGCCGATCAGCTGTACCGAATCATTCTGGAATTTTCTACGTCAACCGGCGGCAAGTTGCCTATTGCCCACTGCCTACTGATTTCTACTGCACACTCACAACCGGGCAGTTAACGGTCGGGCCTGCACCGAGCGCCATCGCCATTTCCGCTGATGTCAGGTCCATGACCTCCTCAAAGTCGCCGTTGTCGTAAATGTTTACAGCCCACAGGGGAGAATAGCTACTGCTGACCGGGGTAGTCGCTATCACGTTGTGCGTCTGCGTTGTGCCCATTTCAGTCTTGAAGCCCGATGGAGGCCCTCCTTCCGGTTCGCCAGCATTGATATTGAAGGTTACATAAATGGGAGAGGTTGGAACCATGTCGTCGGGAGTGGCGGAAAGTTCCTTTTCGGCGAAGTTGAAGTAGAATACAACCTGGTCCTTATACCAACCTCTGGTCAGGTCAGGCGACTCACCTCCGAGACGTTTTGACGCGGTCGAACCCTCTGGTACAACCGGACAGTTGACGATCATGCCGGTTTCCTGAACGTCATAGCCTTGTTGCTGGATTGCCGCGAGACTGGTGAACGTATTCGCAACATAATCAGCCGGTACGGTCACAATACGGACCTGCCAGAAGTCATTGTAGCCGTCGTCCCCCGGGATCGCATCGATGACGTTGAGCTGCCCGGAAACAGGGCTGGTTTCATTCTCCCGTTGCAACACATAAATCGGCGCCGGATCAACGGGCTGTACGTCGAAATTGTAATACTCCACCATTTGTCCCGAAGGCCCGAGGCCCATCGTAATAAACGGCTCGCCCGAATCGAAATCAATGGGCGCATTTGCGGCTGGGAGGCCGTTCGTAGCATCGCGAACCATCAGGGTGCCGGCTTCCATGCTGAAGCGGTCAACGCTTGCCTTGGGAGCGGTATCCGGATCTTTGGGTGTTCCGCCGCTTTCATCATCATCGCAGGATGCCAGCAGAACCATCAGCGGCATCAATAGGATCAGGCAAATCACACTTTTTCTCATAGTCTTCGATTTTTAAGGGTTTTACATACATACATACATTCTTACCACGATGTAAATGCCAGGTTCTGTCTAACGAATCAAACAAACAGGGATGATGAATAGTGTCTGCGCGGTGACAAATGCACCTCCGCATTCCTTGCCTCAGACAAAATTTAACTGGAGAGGAGATTCATTGTTTGTTATCTTCCCACCTTTTCCTGGGGTGAGCAGGTCCACAGCCGGTCTGCCGCGATGGCCCCGGATCCCTGGTTTTTCATAGAATTCCAGGGGCCCGATCGCGTTCAAATAATAAATGTTATTATTACACGTATTGCGGAAAAATTGTACCTTGGCAGTAACTAAATGCATTAAATCAAATCTATGCACGCTTTTGTTATCGGAGTCGACTACGGAACGGATTCAGTGAGGGCGGTGATTGTGGATTCCGCGAACGGCAACGAGGTGGCATCCTCTTTCTTCCATTACCCCCGATGGCGCGACGGTAAGTACTGCCGACCGGAACAAAACCAGTTCAGACAACACCCCCTCGACTACCTGGAAGGCCTCGAAAGTACCATCAGAGATTGTGTACGACAGGCGGGAAGCCAGGTGGCCTCCGCCATCCGGGGCATCGCCGTCGACACCACGGGCTCCACACCCATCGCGGTCGACAGGACCGGCACACCCCTGGCCCTCACATCCGGGTTTGAAGAAAACCCAAACGCCATGTTTGTGCTGTGGAAGGATCATACCTCCACCGCCGAGGCCGCCGAAATCAACAAGCACGCCGAAAACTTCGACACCAAATACCTTAAATACGTAGGAGGCATCTACTCATCCGAATGGTTCTGGGCAAAATTGCTGCACGTCCTTCGCACAGACGAAGCAGTGCTACGGGCGTGCTATTCATGGGTCGAGCACTGCGACTGGATACCCTTTGTCCTTACCGGGGGTAACGACGTGCTCAAAATGAAACGGGGTGTCTGCTCCGCCGGCCATAAGGCGCTGTGGGCGGAAGAATTCGGCGGCCTTCCGCCGGACGATTTCTTCTCTTCCCTCGATCCTGTGCTGAAGGGTTTTACTTCCCGTCTTTTCAGGCATACATATACCTCAGATCAGCCCGCAGGCACAATCACCGCCGAGTGGGCGCAAAAGCTCGGACTCCCCGCTACGGTAATAGTGGGTGTTGGCGCATTCGACGCGCATATGGGGGCCGTGGGGGGTCAGATCGAACCGTACCACCTGAGCAAGGTCATGGGTACCTCCACTTGTGATATGCTGGTAGCGCCCAAAGAAGATATGGATGGCAAACTGGTGAGGGGTATCTGCGGACAGGTAAACGGATCGGTCATCCCCGGGATGATCGGACTGGAAGCCGGTCAGTCGGCCTTCGGCGATACGTACGCCTGGTTCAGCAATGTCCTCGCCTGGCCATTGCATCAGATCCTGGACAAGACAAAGCTGCTGACCGAAGAGCAGCGCAGCAAGGTCAAAGCAGAGGTGATACAAAACATCATCCCTGAACTCAGCCGGCAGGCCGCGGCATTGCCGCTCGCGGAACAGACAGAACTGGCGGTCGACTGGCTTAACGGCCGCCGTACTCCCGATGCAGATCAGACGCTCAAAGGCGCCATGGCGGGACTCAACCTTGCCAGCGGCGCACCGCAGCTTTTCCGCGCGTGGGTGGAGGCCACCTGCTTCGGAGCGAAAGCCATCGTCGACCGTTTCCGGGAAGAAAGCGTTCCTGTCAAGGGCCTTATCGGACTGGGCGGTGTGGCAAGGAAGTCGCCCTACGTCATGCAGGTTATGGCCGATGTGATGGACATGCCGATACGGATTCACCGGTCTGAACAAACCTGCGCGGCGGGTGCTGCTATGTTCGCTGCTGTCGCCTCAGGTATTTATCCCATGGTTGAAGATGCGATGCAGGCAATGGGGCAGGGGTTTGACGCTGAATACAGGCCTGATCCGTCCAAGGCAGTCATCTACAAAAAGCGCTATAAGAAATACCAGGACTTTGGCGCCTGGACGGATCGCAAGGAAATTAAAGTTGATGCTGTAGTTTTGCAGGGCAATTAGCTACCGCGGAATCATACATGACTAAATATACGCACATCAGGGAAGCCGCATACCGTGCCAACATCGATCTGCACCGGCTGGGCATGGTGATCCACACGTTCGGAAATGTCAGCGCTGCCGATCACGACCTAGGCGTCTTCGCCATCAAGCCCAGCGGCATACCTTATGATGCGCTTAGACCTGCCAGCATGGTGATCGTTGACTTCGACGCCGTAAAGGTGGACGGCGATCTCAGGCCATCTTCGGATACAAAAACGCATGCAGTCCTCTACAAGCACTGGAATGAAATAGGAGGGATCGCGCATACGCACTCGACGCATGCCACGTCATGGGCACAGGCGCTCCGCGACATCCCGCTCTACGGAACCACCCATGCCGATCATACTACGGTCGACATACCTTGTGCCTCTCCCATGTCAGATGAAATGATCCAGGGTGACTATGAATACCAGACCGGTTTTCAGATCATGCATTGCCTCCGCGACAGGCGGCTGGATTACCGGGAAATTGAAATGATCCTGGTGGGAAGCCATGCGCCTTTCACGTGGGGCAAATCAGCCGAGAAGGCGGTATACAACAGCCTGGTGCTGGAGGAGATCGCCAGGATGGCCTACCTGACCAGTCAGATCAATCCCCATGCTCCCAGGATGAACGATTCCCTTATCAAAAAACACTACGAACGCAAGCACGGCCCCGGTGCCTACTATGGCAACGAGGTCTGAAATTCAAAGATGGAAATTAAGCAGATCAACACCACCACAAATATTTAACATCAGTTTCAGAATGATCGATCTCAAATACCTGGAGGCCTGGTTCATCACCGGCAGTCAGTCCCTATACGGAGAAAAAACCCTCAGGCAGGTGGCGGAACACTCCCGCCAAATTGCTTCAGCACTGAACGACTCGCCCACACTTCCTGTGAAGATTGTTTTTAAGCCGGTGCTTAAGACGTCCGAAGAGATTACGGCCTTGTGCAAGGAGGCCAGCAACAGCGTCAGTTGTATCGGTGTCATTGCCTGGATGCACACCTTCTCACCGTCAAAAATGTGGATCGGGGGACTGAAAATATTGCATAAGCCGTTACTGCACTTGCACACACAGTTCAACCGTGATATTCCCTGGAAGAATATCGACATGGATTTCATGAACCTGAACCAAAGCGCCCATGGCGACAGGGAATTTGGTTTCATCATGACGCGGATGCGACTGAATCGCAAAGTGGTCGTTGGTCATTGGAAAGATCCCGACGTCCATGACCGGCTTAATTCGTGGTTGCGGGCCGCCAGCGGATGGCACGACTGGCAGGGTGCAAGGTACTGCCGGTTTGGTGACAACATGCGCGAAGTTGCGGTCACGGAAGGAGACAAGGTAGAGGCGCAAATCAAGCTGGGCTATTCGGTGAACGGATACGGCGTGGGTGACCTCGCGGCGATGATAAATGAAGGCAGCGATGATGAAGTAAGCGGGCTTGTTGAAGAATACCTTGACCGGTATACGGTGGCTCCGGGATTGCACAAAGGAGGAGAACAACATCAGTCACTCCGGGAAGCGGCCAGGATCGAAGCAGGCCTGCGAAGATTCCTTGACCAGGGGAATTTTAAAGGCTTCACTGACACATTCGAGGATCTTCATGGATTGGTTCAGCTTCCCGGCATTGCCGTGCAAAGGCTGATGGAGAAAGGATACGGTTTCGGCGCCGAAGGCGACTGGAAGACGGCGGCATTGGTGCGGGCGATGAAGGTGATGGGCGCCGGATTAAAAGGCGGGAATTCCTTCATGGAGGATTACACCTATCACTTCGATGGCGCCAATGCGATGGTGCTCGGTGCTCATATGCTGGAGATCTGCCCTTCAATAGCTTCGGGCAAGCCCTCCTGCGAAATCCATCCGTTGGGTATCGGTGGCAAAGCTGATCCTGTACGCCTTGTCTTCAACAGCAAAGGGGGACCTGCTTTAAATGCTTCCGTGATCGATTTAGGAAACCGGTTCAGGCTTTTGGTTAATGAGGTTGAGGCAATCGAGCCGGAACACGATCTGCCAAAACTTCCCGTAGCGCGTGTCCTTTGGAAACCTTATCCGGATATGCCGACGGGGTGCGCCGCCTGGATATTGGCCGGCGGTGCTCACCATACCTGCTACAGCCAGAATCTCACCTCCGAACACCTTGAAGACTTCGCCGAAATGGCCGGCATCGAATTCGTCAAAATCGACCGGCAAACTTCGCTGTATCATCTCAAGAATGAATTGAGGTGGAATGACAGAAGGTGATAATGTGTTTACGTGCTCATGTGTTTACGTGTTTACGTTGGGTGTTGTAAATTGAACCATTGTGAAATAATACACAAATGCGTTATCAATTTCTGCTGTGTCCCGGGGCTCCGCGGCAAAGTCTACAGCGCTCGCTTGAAAATTTACACCAACTAACGTAAACACCTAAACACGTAAACACCTACACACATAAACACGTACGCACATAAACACGTAC
>DATBVZ010000471.1:0-4562 GCA_036515095.1 Cyclobacteriaceae bacterium
CACACGTGATCGGTCCCAACGAAAAGCATGTCTATCGCAGCGAGAATCACCACGAGGACTGGTTCCAGGCAATGCGAAACCGGACAAAACCAATATGTGATGTAGAGACCGGCCATCGCACCGCGAGCGTCTGCACGCTGGGCAACCTTGCTTATGCGTTGAAGCGGCCCCTGGTGTGGGATCCGGAGAAGGAGAAATTCAGGAAGGATAAGGAAGCAAACAAGCTTCGAAATCGCGGCATGCGTAAAGAATGGTCTGTTAAAGCATGATCAATGCTGACGAATAAGGGCGTGACAAATTGAAAATTCGGTCTTTCGAATTTCACCGCTGAGACGCAGGCGCTAAGTACGCAAAGAAAAAATTTTAAGAATCTTCCAAAAAAAACGTTGCGGCACTTTGCGCCTTCCCGGCTCTGCGGCAACCTTCAAGACCCAACATTATTCAATTCAATCCTTCAACTCTTCAAACTTGCTCAAACTCGCTGATATTTTCTTTTTTGTTTTCCACACCGTCCTGACCTTGTTCAATCTGTTCGGATGGGCTTTCCGGAGAACGCGGCAGTTCAATCTGATCACGCTTTTGTTGACGGGATTTTCCTGGGGTGTGCTGGGGATCTTCTACGGATTCGGTTATTGCTTTTTGACTGACTGGCACTGGTCCGTGCGTGAAGAGCTGGGTTATGAGACCCCCTACAACTCTTACATCCAATTCTTTTTCGATACCGTCCTCGGCGTTAAGACGACTGCCAAGGTTGCCGATACATGGACGCTGATATTATTCCTGGCTGCCCTTGCCATCAGCATCACCCTGAACATTCGCGATTACAGGCAAAAGCGGATCAAACGGCATAAAACAATGGCTGACGGATAAGGACGCTGCAAATTCAAAATTCGGTCTTTGGAATTTCACTGCTGAGACGCAGAGGCGTTACGCAAAAGAAAAAATTTTAAGAATCCTCCAAAAAAAACGTTGCGGCCCTTTGCGTCTTCGCGCGGTAAACCCCCAATGCCCGATACCCTCCAATCTACCCTGCACTCAGATCGTCAGATCTCACGCTACCCGCTGCTGTCTCCGCCCCTTTTTAAAGAAATTCTTCTTTCCCTTTTGGTACTTCTCTTTTTTCTTCTTCCGGTCTTCATTGGGTTTTTGTCCGGTCACTTCAACCCGTACAGACCTTCCCCTGAACTCAACCTGTTGAAAGCCCTTCAATACGGCATCCACGTTAGACGGGTCTACTTCAAAAAAAGAGTAGGCACCTTTCAATTCGATCCTGCCGATGTCTTTCTTGCCAAGGCCGCAGCAATCGTCGATCACCTCCAGCATGCCGGCTTTGTCAAGGCCATCCATTTTGCCGAGGTTGATAAAGATCCGTGTGCCGGTTGAATACCTTTCTTCGCGCCCTTCGCGTTCATTCTCAACGTTGAGATCTTCGGTGTTGCGGTAGTAGTCCAGGAAGCGATTGAATTCGATAGACGCAAACCGCTTGATCAGCTCCTCCTTCGACAAGTCGCGAAGTTCGTCGTAAACGGCGGGGAGGAACTCTTCGATCTCCGCTTCTTTTACCTTCACCTCGTGTACACGCCGCATTAACGAGAGCAACTGTTTCTGGCATATCTCCTGTCCGCCGGGTATGGGTATCCTGGTAATGGTGGTCTTGATGAGCTTTTCGATCTGGCGGATCTTGCCCAGTTCTTTTTTCGCGATCAGCGCGATGGAGACGCCCTTCTTGCCGGCCCGCGCTGTTCGTCCGCTGCGGTGGGTATAGAATTCCATTTCATCGGGAATATTCATGTGGATCACGTGGGTGATATCGTCCACGTCGATTCCGCGCGCAGCCACATCGGTGGCCACCAGGATGCGGATCGTTTTCTGCCGGAAGTTCTTCATCACCTTATCCCGTTGTTGCTGGGTAAGGTCGCCGTGGAGCGAGTCCGCATTATAGCCGTCCTTCATCAGCTTGTCTGCCACCTGCTGCGTATCGATGCGCGTACGGCAAAAGATCAGTCCGAAGATGTCCGGGTGAAAGTCCAGTACCCTTTTGAGCACCGCATAGCGGTCCTTTTCTTTGACGACTACATACTGGTGTTCGATATTGACATTACTGACATTTTTCTCGCCGATGGTCAGCTCGAAGGGATCGGTCATGTAGTTCTTCATGATCCTGCGTACCTCTGCAGGCATGGTGGCGGAGAAAAGCCAGGTGTTCTTCTCTGCGGGGGTATGCGACAGGATCTCGTCCAGGTCCTCCTTGAATCCCATGTTGAGCATTTCATCTGCTTCATCAAGAATGACAAACCGGACTGTCTGAAGCTGGATCACCTTGCGGCCGATCAGGTCGAGGAGTCGTCCGGGTGTGGCTACAATGATCTGCGTCCCTCGTTTCACTTTTTTGATCTGCTCGCTGATGCTGGAGCCACCGTAAACGGCGACGATATTGAATTTCTTGTATTGGCTGGTGAAATTTCCCAGGTCGCTGGTGATCTGCAGGCACAATTCCCGCGTGGGCGCCAGGATGAGCGCCTGCGTGTCGCGGGCCTCATCATCGCACAGTTCCAGCAGCGGCAGGCCAAAAGCGGCCGTTTTGCCGGTGCCGGTTTGTGCCAATCCAACAAAATCACGATTTCCTTCAAGCAATACAGGAATTGCCTTTTCCTGTATGGGAGTGGGTATCTCAAAGCCGATCCTCTGCACCGACTCCACCATTCCCCTGGACAGGCCCAGGGTTTCAAACGATTCCATCAACGAATTTTAAGTAAGCGGCAAAGATAAGGAAATTAGTTGGGATTGGGGGCAAGTGTCTGAACCGTGATTCCCTTGATTAGAGCATTGCCTTGATGGGGATATATGATTTCGAACCCCCGAAGGATCATAAGGTATGCTATGAAAGTACACCGGCGATTGGGTAGCGGTTTCGAGAATTCGTTATAACTATATAGCCATTTGTAAAATGATTGAGCGTGGTTATCTTAAGTGTCTGAACCGTGATTTGCCTGATTTACACGATTTCGATGCCTGAATTTCATTGATCATGCTTTATGAAGAGTTGACCCGAAGGGATCATCGGGGTGTGCCATGGAAGTGCATCGACGCCCAGGTAATGGTTTTCAAGAAAGTGATGGCTTCGACTCCGCTCAGCCACCGGTTACCGGGCGCCGACTCTACCTTCGAAATTATTCGTTATGAGAAATTATATGAAAGCACACATGTACATTCTGGAATGCGCCGATGGCAGCCTCTACACCGGCAGCACTACCAACCTGGAGCTAAGAATAGAGGAACATCAAAATGGCCAGGGAGCAAAATCACACAAAGAAACGATTGCCTGTGAAGCTGGTGTATTATGAAGCGTTTGAAGGGATCGATGAAGCATTTCGCAGAGAAAAGCAAGTACAGGGGTGGAGTAGGCACAAAAAGCTGGCATTAATCAATTCGATGCCGGGAAAACTTCGCGAACTGGCTGAATGCAAAAACCAAACCCATTATAAAAATTTTAAAAAGTGAGGCCGCTGTCCCGGACGCTCGGGACAGCACAGCCGGGCCTCCGGTGGCTGAGCGGAGTCGAAGCCAGCGGAGTCGAAGCCGCCGAGAATACGCAGACAATAAGTCATACATCTCCTGAAAGTTATGGATCTTTGTACAATGAAGAGAATACTTGTCCTGCTATCAGCACTGACTTTCCTGACCAGCTTCTCGTTCGGACAAATCCTGACCGGCGCGGATCAGACCGGTAAATACCTGCCTTACCTGGAAGGAAAAAGGGTTGCCATTATGGCCAACCAAACCTCCGTAATCGGTAAAACCCACCTGGTGGACAGCCTCCTGAACCTGGGTGTGAAGATCGTCAGGATATTTGGTCCGGAACACGGATTCAGGGGCAAAGCCAGCGCAGGCGTGAAGGTTCAGGATGAACGCGATGCCGCTACCGGTATCCCCATTGTTTCTTTGTACGGCGCCAAGAATAAACCTACTCCACAAGATCTCGCCGATGTGGACGTGGTCATCTACGACCTTCAGGATGTCGGCTGCAGATTTTACACCAACATCAATGCCCTGGCGCGATTGATGGAGGCGTGTTACGAGAACGACAAGGAACTGTTGATCCTGGATCGCCCCAATCCCAACGGCTACCTTATCGATGGTCCGGTGCTGGACATGAAATACAAGTCGGGTATCGGCATGTTCCCGATCCCCATGTCTCACGGGTTGACGGTAGGCGAATTCGCGCAGATGGCCAATGGCGAAGGCTGGCTTGCCAACACGGTGAAATGCAGGATCAGGGTGATTCCTGTGGCCAATTACACCCACAACATGCCCTGCACGCTGCCGGTAAGGCCGTCGCCCAACCTGAACACGCAGCAGGCGGTCCTGTTGTATCCTTCCACCTGCATGTTTGAAGGGACCTATCTTAATCACGGAAGGGGCACTTATTTTCCGTTCACGGTATTAGGCAGTCCCGAGCTGAAAGGCAAGTACGATTTCTCCTTTACTCCCAAGGGCATCAAGGGCATGGCCGAAACTCCCCTCTTCATGGACCAGATTTGTTATGGCATCGACTTGCGCAA
>DATBVZ010000472.1:0-6490 GCA_036515095.1 Cyclobacteriaceae bacterium
TGGTGGAGGAAAAGCTGATCACGCGCGAACAGGCCCTGATGCGAATCAAGCCCGAACTGTTGGAGCAACTTCTTCATCCCGGGCTGGATCCAGCCAGCAACGTGAGCCCGATCGCCCAGGGACTGCCCGCTTCACCCGGTGCCGCATCAGGTCATGTTGTTTTCGATGCTGACCGTGCCGAATTGCTGGGTCGTGCAGGCGAGCACGTAATCCTGGTCCGGGAAGAGACCAAACCCGAAGATATCCATGGATTTTTTGCAGCCCAGGGTGTGCTTACCAGCCGCGGGGGTAAAACATCGCACGCTGCGGTGGTCGCGAGGGGCATCGGAAAACCGTGTGTGGCAGGGGCTGAAGGTATTAAGGTTGACGTGAACCTTCGCACTGCAACGATCGGGGAGAAGACCATTCGCGAAGGTGACTACATCACTATCGATGGCGGCACCGGTTTTGTCTATCCCGGCGTAATTGCTACCAGCGAGCCGACCTTTTCGGATGAACTCAACATCCTGCTCACGTGGGCAGATGAAGTGGCCCGATTGCAGGTAATGGCCAACGCAGATACACCGGAGACCGCGTCCAAAGCGTTGACGTATGGCGCCAGGGGTATAGGACTATGCCGCACGGAACGAATGTTCAATGCGGTTGACCGCCTGCCTGTTGTTGTGGAGATGATCCTTGCGCCTACTCCGGAAGATCGCGCAACTGCCTTGAAGCGCCTGCAGGAAATTCAACGTATTGATTTCAGGGAAATCCTCCGTGCGATGGCGCCAAGGCCGGTAACAATACGGCTACTGGATCCGCCCATACACGAATTTCTCCCGACCAGTGAAGAACTTAGCAACGAGTTGAATCACCTAAACCACCTGCGGGAAACCGTAAGCGGTGTGAATAACCTCTTCGGAAGCCTGCGGATGCTCAATGCCGACTTGTCGATCGCGGAAACCTCCCCCGCACCCTTCAATCTGGATGGCGTAAAGCTGGTTGAGCAGGCCATTGAGAAGAAGGAACAAATGCTCAGAAAGGTGAAGGAACTGCATGAAGTGAATCCAATGCTTGGACATCGGGGAGTTCGCCTGGGCCTAACCCTTCCCGAAATATACAAGATGCAGATTCGCGCAATCCTGGAAGCCACGGCAGATTGCTATGAGCAAGGAATGGACGTGAATCCCGAGATCATGGTTCCGCAGGTGTGTGCGGCGAAAGAACTGGAGCAGGTTAACGCGTTTGTTGAGGAGATCAGGGAGCAGATTGAAGGTGAGCGCAAGGTGAAGCTCCGGTTTAAATTCGGCACCATGATCGAAGTCGTTCGCGCCTGCCTCCAGGCCGATGAGTTGGCCCGGGATGCGGACTTCTTCTCGTTCGGTACCAACGACCTAACGCAGGCGACGTTCAGCTTCTCCCGCGAAGATGCTGAAAATAAGTTTCTGCCCTACTATATCGCCCAGGGGCTCCTGAAAGACAATCCTTTTGAAGTTCTAGATCAGGATGGAGTGGGGAGGCTCATGAAATTAGCCGTAAATGAAGGCAGGAAAGCGAAGCCGGGACTGAAGATTGGGATTTGTGGGGAACATGGAGGACATCCCGCCTCCATTAAATTCTGCCATTCGCTGGGTCTGGATTATGTATCATGTTCTTCACCAAGGGTGCCCGTGGCAAGGCTTGCGGTAGCGCAGGCAAGCCTGGAGTCGCCCAACGGAAAGGCCAAAAAAGGATTCAACTGAATCCGGAGCGTTGAGAGGTGACAGGTGGAGCAATGCATCGGATGAAGTGTCGTGATGCAGGCTCTGAAACCCGAGGGCTTCAATCCGATTGAAGCCCTCATCATTTAATGTTCTGTCGGATCAGATTCAATACCGCCGTGGAAGTGAGTTTGATGTTTACCAGCCTGTCCTTTGAAAGCTGGAGTTTTTTGGCAACCACTTTCTCCATGTCGGCATAGGCTATCCACACCGTGCCCACGGGTTTCTCCGGCGTGCCACCTCCCGGTCCGGCAACGCCGCTGGTGGCGACGCCAATTGAAGTGTTGAACTTCTTCCTGACCATCGTCGCCATTTCCCTGATCGTTGGCTCGCTTACCGCGCCATGGCTTTCGAGTGTAGCCCGCATGACATTCAGCTCTTTTGCCTTGATCTCCGTGGCATAGGCTATAATGCTTCCCTCAAAATACCGGGAGCTTCCGGGTATGGATGTAATCAGATGCGAAAGGTACCCCCCTGTACAGCTCTCGGCAACGGAGAGGGTCAGGTTTCTTTCGAGGAGAAGCCGGCCAACAACAACTTCCAGGGGATCGCCGGTATAGCCGAAAATGTATTCACCCGCTAACGGTTCTATGGCACGGATCAGCATATCGAATTCCTTCCGGATGGCGTCGGCATCACCGATAGCCGTCAGGCGCAACGCGACACCACCCTCGCCAGGCAGATAGGCAAGCTTAATGTGGGGTGGAAGCGCGCTTTCCCAGGATGAAATTCTTTCTGCCAGGAACGACTCACCGATTCCCACGGTGCGGATCATCTGGTGGATAATTACCGGCAGTCTGAATTTTTTCAACAGCCTGGGGATGATCTCGTCATTTACCATGTATCGCATCTCGTGGGGCACACCGGGCATGGAAACAAATATCTTGTCATTGCGATCAAACCACATTCCCGGGGCCGTTCCAAACGGATTGGTGATCTTCTCGCAACATACCGGAAGAGCAGCCTGCTGCCGGTTCAATTCGGTAAGTTCGCGGCCTCTCCGACTGAAGAATTCCGTTACATCCTGCAAGGCTTCCGGGTGAATTTTGATTTCGCAATTGAAATAGGTGGCGAGACAGGGTTTGGTAAGATCATCACTGGTAGGTCCCAGTCCTCCCGTAATGATAACGATGTCCGCACGGGCTTCGGCTTCTTCGAAGGCCTTCAGGATGTCCCCGACCCGATCGCCGATCGTGGTTCGCCTGACAACTTTAATCCCCACCTTGTCAAGCTCGCCGCTGATGTAGTGTGAATTGGTGTCCAGGGTTTGTCCGTACAACAATTCATCGCCAATGGCAAGGACCTCTGCCGCAATTAGACGCATAATCCCGGGTAATGTGTCAACGTTTGATTTTTTCAATCAAGTGTAATGAATTATAAGGAAATTGGTATGTCCGCGTTTAATCTTTCGAGCGGAGATTTATAACTTATCCCGAAAGTTAAACGCACTATTCCATGAAAAGACCATTTTTAGTACTTTCTGTGCTGCTGAGTGCCTGCACAACGGCCCAGATCAACCAGACCATAGGCGATGTGAACAAAGCTTTAGGCCAGGAAACGCTGACCACAGGAGAAGTCGCTGAAGGCCTGAAGGAAGCATTGATCAAAGGCGTATCCACCGGCTCGGATATCGTTTCCCAACCTGACGGGTATTTCAAAAATCCCGAAATAAAAATCCCCTTTCCACCTGACGTAAAGAAGGTGGAAGACCGGCTGAGACAAATAGGGCTAGGAGGAGAAGTAGACAAATTTATTATGACCCTTAACCGCGGTGCGGAAGACGCGGCGAGGGAGGCTAAGCCCATCTTTATCAGCGCCATAAAATCGATGACCATTCAGGATGCATGGGGAATATTGAAAGGAGAACAGGATGCCGCTACCCAATATCTTAAGCGAACCACCAGCACGCAGTTAGCTGAAAAATTCAAACCCGTCATCCGGGAATCGCTCGGCAGGGTGAACGCCACCAGGTATTATGGCGATATCATAAACACATACAACAAGATACCCCTGGTGGAAAAAGTAAACCCTGACCTGGACGACTACGCTACCGGGAAGGCAATAGACGGATTGTTTGTAATGATCGCCAGGGAGGAGAAACGAATACGCGAAGATCCCGTTGCCAGAACTACCGAATTACTTAAGAAGGTTTTCGGTGCGCAATAGGGTAATCGACAAGAAAATAAGGGATGTTCCCCTGATCTTCTTAATGAGTTTTTGGATACCGGATTCAAGCCGCGCAGGTTTTCTGTGATGCGTATCGGCCACTGCCAGGGAATCCAGCTCGTTCTGAACTTCCGCGACCTTCTGATTAAAGGAGTTCCTTAATTGCTCCAGCTCCTCGTAATAAGCAGACTCCAGAGCGCTGGTCAGGTGAGGGTGGTTCTTCCAGCTTTCGAGTGCCCGGTCATGATTTTGTTTCAACGTTTGCATCTGTGCTACAAAATCACGGTTAAGAGCGTCGATCCTTGTTTTAACGTATGCCTTACTGTATTTGAGCGACCTGTCTTTCATCGATGCAACCCCTCATCGTAGAAAAACAAAGTAGTTGCCCGAAAAGTTAAATCCGCCCGTGAAGATTTTCCGGATCGTCTGAGCAACCGCTAGGCTTTAGTCGGCTTTTTCGGTCAGGACGGCTGCGAGCATCGCCCCGAGGGCACTTTCCAGGGGTTCGAAACGGGTTGGGCGCGCCGACTGGCTCACGGTAGTGCGCTTAACAACAGCTTTTTCCCCAAACCCGTAAATGCTGTAATAGTTTGGTAATTGATTCGGTTTCCACTTTACCCACATGGTGGTGCCTGTTACCGTACCTTTTTTCAGTTTGGCCTGCTCGCCTTCCTCCAGCTGATACCTGAAGTACGTACCATTTTTCAGATTTCGTACCGTGCTGTTAAATTCAAACGAGAAGTACGCCGTTTTTCCGTACGGCTCCCCTGCAAAAACGTAAACGGTATTCTGGGGTTTGCTCAAATTATTACGATTGACGACATCGTCCCTGGCAAAGTAAAGGTCCGCGACGATGGTCATGCCGGATTGATCAAACTGCCGGAGTTTGAATGCATTGGCCCCAAGTTTTTTTCCCTCCGATTTCAATCCATTGTACAACGCGTACAATGACGGATTGACCGGGTCTGTGATCCTGACCCGGGCGATGAAGGTCAGCAGGGCTGTGTCAAGATCCTCCTCAACAAAATGAAAGGGCGCTTTACTCCGCACCCTCCCTAAATGGTTCTCCGATCCGGAAAGGATCTCAAAAGTTTGCGCGCGACCGGAAGCCAGAATGCACAGGACACCGGAAAGGATCAGACCCGCTAGTTTCATACATCTAATAAATATTGGGCAAAGTAAGGCGTAATCGGGGAATCTCAAACCCGAAAGAAACTGTGCGGATGGGTTGTATGGGCACGTGCTCACGGAGCGGAATCCGCCGGTTGATCGATGCCTGGCCTCAATAATTTGCGTGTTCGCGGCAGAAATAACACCAGCTTGCCAAAATGCGCTGTTTAAATCGATTGAAATTTCATATAATCGCTCCTTACCTGAACCCCTGAACTCATGAAATGGAAAGTAATCGTTATCCTGTCGGCGCTGGTAGTGGTGTCATCATTCAGCCTGATCTTTGTGCCCCACGTCATAGACCCCAAACTTTTTTCATTCCCCTATATTTTGTGGACAGGGCTTCTGACCACCCTACTATTGGTATTCCTAACCTATCTGGGGACGAAAAATTTTCCTTACAGCGATAAATAGCCTCCCATGACGACCTGGTTGATCATCTTTTTTGGCATATTCATCGCCTTGCTCATTTGGGCATCTGTCAAGTCCTACAAGAAGAACAGGACAGCGAATGAGTTTATGCTTGCCGGTTCAAATATCGGTTTGATATTGGGCTTCCTGACTTTCGCGGCTGCACTGTTCAGCGCATTTACCTTTCTCGGGATGCCAGACTTTTTCCGGGTACACGGATTGGGAGCCTGGATTTTCCTTGCGTTCTCAGACGGCGTAATGGTCTTCTTTATTCTGTGGTTTGCATACAAACTCCGCAAGAAGGTGAAGGAAAAGGGGTTCAAGGGGGTATCGGGACTTATGTCCGCCTGCTTTGGTACACCATGGGCGGGATATCTTTTCTTTCTTGCCGCCTTCATTTTCCTGGTCCCTTACGTCGCGATCCAGATCCGCGGCATCTCCATATTTCTCAATGCCACAATCCCCAACGCAATGGCTGATTGGGCCTGGTCCATCTGCATTGTTGTCATTATGCTGATTTATGCAGAGATAGGCGGACTTAAGGCAATTGTTTTCAGTGATGCCATACAGGGCCTGTTGCTGCTGCTTGTTATCTGGATCATAGGAATATCCTGCCTCAACATGGCAGGAGGGTTGGAAGCAACATTCTCAAAGGTGGCAGTAACCAACCCGGAAGTGTTGTCCCTGCCCGGACCGAACGGACTGTTCACCACCCAATTTCTCATAGGCTCTACCATTGCCATAATGATGATACCTGTAACGCAGCCGCAACTCACCACCCGACTAATTGTAATGAAGGACCTTAAGGCAGTTCACCGGATGGCCTATGCAGTTGGTACGTTTGCCATTCTCGTCATACTGCCAACCGCGTTTATAGGAATGTATGGCGCCGTGAAATATCCTGACGCATCTACGGCAGATTTCATTTCCGCTGCCTTGCTTTGGGACCAGGTAAACCCTGTGGCTGCGCTTGCTGTGGTTGGCCTGTTCGCCGCATGCCTTTC
>DATBVZ010000473.1:0-6802 GCA_036515095.1 Cyclobacteriaceae bacterium
GGTCACTGAGATCATCGCCGATGAAAGCGACTTCCTTTAACTTCAGCTTGTAGTGTTCGGCAAGTTTTTTTACCGTTGATACTTTATCAAGGATGCCCTGGTGGCAGAATTCCATTTTCAGGTCAGCACACCACCGGTTTACCGCATCTGACTCCCGGCCGGAGACCACGCCCGTTACGACACCGGCCATCCTGAGATAGGGAATTATAGCGCTATCCCTGAAATGAAACTGCTTCGACTCCTTCCCGGAAGGGTCGTAAATAACTTTGCCATTGGTCAAAATACCATCTGATTCGCAGAAGATGCCCCGTATGCCCGCGACCTTCTTCTTCAGATCCTTAGAAAATTTGCTTTTCCCTGCCAAAACAGTTTATTGAGGGTTCAAGTTTACCCTAAAATGGCGAAATAGCAGGACATTTTCAGTGAAAGAATTGACGGATTGGAGCGTTGAAAACTTGAATATATTATGCGAGTGGGGCATACGAGCCATGTTTCATGAAGCGGATAAGGTGTCAAAAACCATTTTGGGGTTGCGCCGGCAAGTTCCAAACAGCACTGTGTTTTTTATCTTTCCGCAAATTCTGTCGCCCATTATTGCGCCTTAACGATTAATCGTTGACCTTTAAAGCCAATACTGTCCATTATGAAGTTTTTTCTTTCGCTGTTTGCTACGCTTGCTCTCATCTATCTCCTCGACAGGAGCTGGGTGATCGGCACAACGCGGCTGCCACCGGCAGGGAAATTTCTTGACCCGCTTAACGGATTCTGGCAAAATGCTGAGCCTAAGAGCTTTATCGGTCCGGAAGACCTGCGGGTTAACGGACTGAAAAGCAAGGTTACGGTCATTTACGACAGCCTCCTCATCCCCCACATCTTTGCGAACAACGAGGATGATATGTACATGTCCCAGGGCTTTATTACCGCAATGCACCGCCTTTGGCAAATGGAATTTCAGACCCACGCCGCTGCCGGGAAACTCGCATCAATACTGGGACCGGGGGCAAACAATGGCATACTGGACTACGACCGAAACCAGCGCCGGCTGGGGCTGACCTTCGCAGCCAGGAACGCTGTCGAAATGATGACCAAGGACCCCGTCCAGAAACGGATGCTGGAAAAATATACCGAGGGGATCAACAGGTATATCAGCTCCCTCACCTATAAGGATCTGCCATTGGAGTATAAGCTGATGGATTATGAGCCGGAGCCATGGACTGTCCTCAAATGCGGAATCCTGCTGAAAAGCATGGCACAGACGCTGAACATGGGTGACAAAGACATTGAAATGACAAATGCCCTTCACCTCTACGGAAAACATATGGTTGACCTGCTCTATCCCGACCGGGAGCCTGATATCGACCCGATTGTTGATAACCCCGGAGGATGGAACTTCGATCCGGTACACCTTGCGGATGTGCCTTCGGCATTGCCTGACGAACTGATCACGATCACGGGGATGACCCGGTCAGACCCAAATCTGGGCAGCAACAACTGGGCGGTGAGCGGAAGCAAAACCTCGACCGGAGCGCCCATACTCTGCAATGACCCCCACCTTGACACCACGATTCCCTCTATCTGGTACGCCATCCATCTAAACGGACCCGATGTAAATGTCATGGGCGTGTCGATTCCCGGTTCCCCTGGAGTCATCATCGGATTTAACGACTCCATTGCTTGGGGCGTGACCAACGCCCAACGCGATCTTGTGGACTGGTATAAGATTACCTTCCGGGATGAAAGCAGAAGCGAGTATATGCTCGACAGCGCCTGGATGAGAACAGAAAAACGGATCGAGCAGATCCCCGTTCGTGGAAAGCCAGTTTTTTACGATACCGTGATCTATACGCGCTGGGGTCCCGTTCCTTATGACCGGAATTTCCGAGGCACGGACAACCTTAGCGGGTATGCTTTCCGCTGGATTGCGCATGACCCCTCCAAGGAGGCTACCACGTTCTACAAGCTGAACCGGGCCAGGAACTACGACGACTACATGGATGCGCTGGACCATTATGCATCCCCGGCCCAGAATTTCGCCTTTGCTTCTGTGTCGGGTGATATCGCCATCCGTGTTCAGGGAAAATTTCCCGTGCGCCGCAAGGACGAAGGCAAGTTTGTGCTCGATGGCAGTAAGCGATCGGACGGCTGGCACGCCTTTATTCCCCTGCGTCAAAACGTATACATAAAAAATCCGCTCCGGGGTTTTGTGAGTTCCGCCAATCAGTATCCGGTAGATGAAACCTACCCGTATTTCATTACGGCTACCAGCTTTGAGTCGTACCGCAACCGCAGGATCAACAACCTGCTTCGCAAAATGGAGGACATTTCCATCAACGACATGATGAGGCTGCAGAACGACAATTACAATCTGCAGGCACAAGAGAGCCTTCCTTTCCTGCTCGATCAGCTTGCCCTCGATACGGCAGTCCTTAATGAAGAGGGAAAGGAAGGCATTGCACTGACAAACGCCTACAAGGCGCTCGTGGGGTGGGACTACTTCAACGATAAGGATTCGGAAGGAGCTTCATACTATGAAGCATGGTGGGATAATTTCCTTCCCCGGCTGTGGGATGAAATGTATGGCCAGCAATATGCCCTCGCACGACCGACCGCATACAATACGATAAAATTGCTGAAAGAAAATGCTGCACCGGAGTTTTACGACCTTCAGGTCACCGAGGAACGCGAATCCCTTCAGGAAATTGTAAGAACATCCTTTGCTGCCTCTGTGGCCGAAGTTAACCAATGGATGGAAGACCGTGGCGCTGAAAGCGTGCGGTGGGCAGATTTCAAAGATACGCACATCCGTCACCTTGCCCGGTTGGAACCGCTTGGTTTTCACGTGCAGCACGGCGGAAATGAACGGGCTGTCAACGCGAGTTCCGCCACTCACGGACCCTCCTGGCGGATGGTCGTAAGCCTGGAGAAGACCGGCATAAAGGCGTATGGTGTATACCCTGGCGGTCAATCCGGTAATCCGGGTAGTTTGCATTACAGCGATATGCTGGATTCCTGGGCTAGTGGAAAATATTTTACCCTGCTGTTTCCAAAACGGATAGAAGAAATGCAACAGCATATGCTGTATGAGACTGATTTGAATCCGAGGGAGAAGGAGAATGGGGCGGGTAGTAAGTAGTAAGTAGTAAGTCGTAAATGGTGGAGTATGGGGGATAACCTACATCAGCACATGAGCACATCAACACCCCAACACATTAAGATATGAAGAAATTTATAATACAGGTTATCATTATTGCTTTGCTGGCGTACATGCTGGAGTTGTTTTTTCCATGGTGGAGTATTGCTATTGCTGCCGCCATGGGGGGGTTGTTCCTGCGGTCGGATGCCAACTTCTGGGCGGGATTTTGTGGTATCGGTCTGCTTTGGCTCAGCGCGGCGCTGGTTATCGGCATCACTTCTTCCAGCAGTCTGGCAGACAAGGTGGCTGCTATCATGCACCTGAACGAGACCATCCTGCTCTTTATCACCTGCTTTATTGGCGCTCTGGTTGGCGGACTGGCCTCGTTTACCGGCTCGCTGGTCACGCGCCGGAAGGCAGACTGATCGGACTGTGGTCATGCGCCGTCATGAAAAATGATTCCCAGCGAATGACGACTGCCGCTGTGAAGCGGACTGACACCGTGTTTCATGTTCACGCGATAATAACCCTTTGAACCTTCGACCGGCCGGAAGCTCGTAGTAAAGATCACCATGTCACCGCGGTTGGGTTTCAGTACATTCGCCTTGGACTGGGCTCTTGGGATCTGTTCGGTAATCACAAACTCGCCACCGGAATAATCCTCATCCACCTGGTCGAGCATCAGTACGATCTGCATCATAAAGAATACTTCACCATAGAGGTCCTGATGCAGGGTATTAAAACCTCCCTTGCCATACTTGAGTATCAGTGCCGTTGGTTTCTCCTGACCATGTTCATGACAAAGCCTGATCATTTCCTTGTGTGCAAGCGGAAAGCGCCGGTCAAGGTTCAACTCTTCCATCCACTGATTGGCTACGGGGGCAATTTTCGTATAGACGTTATCACGCAACACGGAAATAATTTGCGGCAACGGATACCGGAAATACTTGTACTCCCCGGAGCCAAACCGGTAACGCTCCATGTTGATGGTTTTGCGATAGGTCTCGTCGGCATCGTAATCCCGGATGAGGGCATCGCATTCATCGTTGACCAACAGGTTGCTGACGGTTACAAAACCCTTATCATGCAGCTCCGGGAGTATGGAAGCCCAGTCTTTACTCCCGATCCTTTCCGTTAATGTTTTCATCGCAAAACCTGATTTTCTGATTCATACTTGATTGCTGCTCTAAAGATGCGGGGAATACCGTCAGCATTAAACCCGGTTCTTGCGGAATACTTCCGCCGCCTCAGGCCTGATGAAGGAGATTGACGTATTACGGTAAGTCCCAAGGCGCAATAGAATTCCGTGGTACTGCCGCGCACCGCGTGGTATCCTGTCACTTCTTCATTGGACGATGTTTCGGAAAGTGATATTGATGCGGCCGGACGTAATAGCGGGTTCCTTCAGGATGCCATGAAGCCAGTTGTGCTGGGTGGCGCCGGCCATCAACAGGAAGCTGCCGTGGGTAAGCACCAGTTTTTGTTTCAGTGCTTTGTCGCTGTAGTGCCTGAAATGAAAGGTGCGCGCCGCACCAAAACTGATGGATGCGACAACCGGATTAGGTCCTAATGATTTCTCGTTGTCGCGGTGCCATCCCACGCTGTCTTTGCCGTCGCGGTAATAATTAAGCAGGGCGCTGTTGAAGGAATGGCGGGAGGCGGCTTCAATCTGTTGCCGGATGAATAACAGATGCGGTGTCCAGGGGTGCGGATTCATCGTGATCCCGGAATACGTGTAGGATCTGCCCGGATCGCCATACCACGCCGTAAGGCGCGGCTGCATAATCCTCTTACCCATGATAATAACCGGCTCCTGCATCCAGGCAATGTTCCGGGTGAGCATTTGAACAAGGTGGTCGCTTTCCTCCGGATTAAAAAAGTCCGGATAAAGATATGCTTCACCATCCGAAGCAAGGAGATTTGGAGACCCGGGGAGTGATGCACTTTCCATTGGTTCTGACATCAAATGTGTGGCTGGCCGGACTTCCACATTCTGTATTCTTCCGGCATGCACGCGCCACATGGGCGATAGCCGGCTTCAATAGCTTCACACTCATCTTTAAAGAACACACGGTTTTCAATTTTCATCCGCTTGCCCGACAAACACGTAAGCCGGCCATAGATCCGGCCCTTCCGGTATCCTCCCAGGCTGATCGCCCCGGTACGGATCAACGCCCCGAGATTGTTTCTTATCTCTCCATTGGTATTCCCTAATCCTAAGTGCCAATGCATTTGAATCCTGTATCGCTGCCACAAAGGTACCACACCGTCGTCACCGAAAAACCCGAAACTTGCTTTGGGAAAGGTATAGAGTTATAAAGGTGTAAGGGTATAAAGGTATAAAGGTATATAGGTATATAGGTATATAGGGGGTGGCCGGGGAGCGTCAGCAAAGGCAGCTGAACACGTGGTTTTCTGTCTTCAATGGTTCCTTTATTATCAATTGATATAATACTGATATTCTGTCATTTATAGAACTTTTGGTACACTTAAGCTTTCAAATCCTATTAACCAATCCACCTCGCTCTCCGATTCCTCCCTCTATACCTTATTCTTATATATAACTCTATAACCCTATAACCCTATAACCCCATAACCCTATACCTCTATACCTCTACACCCTTATACCGCCCCACCCTTAATTCCTCCCAATATTTCCTAAACCCTCTCCAACCTTTATATTTGCACTTCCTTTTTTGGAACACGTTCGGAACATACCCGGAGAGGTGGGTGAGTGGCTGAAACCAACAGTTTGCTAAACTGTCGTACACGCAAGTGTACCGGGGGTTCGAATCCCCCCTTCTCCGCAAACAAAAAAGACATCCCGAGCGGAGCGAGGCAGGGTTTTTTGTTTACCGCCTCCCTTTTGGGATCACGGTACGTAATCCCCCTTCTCTGCTGAATGGGTGTCGTGGCGGGGGTGCGGGCATGGCGATGGGCGGATGTAATGCGTTATTAACTTTAGGATAATGTTTGATTTTGAAAAGTTGGAGGTCTATCAGATTGCGAAGGCGTTGGTAGTTGACACCCTGAAAACCATCTATTCCAATACCAATATTGACCCCTACATAAGGGATGAGTGGAGGCGTGCGAGCATGAACATCCTGCTTAACTTGTCGGATGGAACCGGGAGAATGACGGCCGCCGACAAAAAGCATTACATCACCATTGCCCGCAGTTCTGTATTTGAATGCGTGGCCATCCTGGAAGTGTTGAGTCAGTTGGGGCATATTCCCCTTGCGGAAGCACAGGGCTTTTACGAGCGGTACGAGACCGTATCAAAGATGCTTCTCGGCATGTTCCGAAGCCACAACGAATAAAAGCACCAGGTCCGGTAGCTCAATTGGATAGAGCATCAGCCTTCTAAGCTGACGGTTCAGGGTTCGAGTCCCTGCCGGATCACCAAGTAATTCCTAATACTCTAACTATGAGTTAGTTACATTTGCTTTTTTTAATTTAAGTACATATTTAAGGTTATTTAAGGTACAAAGTGAGCGACTGGAAGGAATATGAAATTTTAACTCACAAGATCTATTCGGAACTTTCACCACACGCTGAGGTGAAACTTGATACCAAGCTTCAGGGTGACCAAACCGGAATTCCTCGGCAAATCGATGTTTCTGTGACTCAGGAAATTGCGGGCCAAAAAGTACTAACTATTATCCAGGT
>DATBVZ010000474.1:0-4202 GCA_036515095.1 Cyclobacteriaceae bacterium
ATTTACTGCACCCGATTTTCTGTGCAGCGCCACCTCTCCCACCTGCAAATCGGAAATGCCTCTCCGGATAACAAACCGGTGCTTTAATACCGAATTTACCTTAAAAGTGAGTGAGCGTAACCCCATCATTTTGTCGATGAAATCATCTCCACCTGTATTGAGGGCTGCATTTTGGAAATAGTCTTCAGATACAGCCGTAAGAAAGAAAATATAAGTATTCACAAATCGATTCAGGCTGCGCAATTCCCTGCAAAGCTCAATGCCGTTCGGGTGATCCATCATGATGTCCAGAATGATCAGGTCAGGGTCAAACTCCCGGGCTACGCGCAATGCTCCCTTGCTCTTCGCAAGGGCTTTTACCTTGAAACCTTCCTTTTCAAGATTGTATTTGAGAAGCTCAAGAATATCCTCATCGTCATCGACAATCAGCACATGCGGCTTCATCCCTCCCATAGCAATTTATTGGTGTGAAAGTACACAAACGCTATTACGAAGGGATTACATAATAATTAATGAGTCATTACTTTTTTGTTCCGTTACGGGCGAACTCGACTGCCTGGTGAACAGCCGCCGAGACTACGTCGCCATAGTTAACGGGCACGCGGGTGTCCGTTTCCAGCCATGACCCGATATCGCTCAGAAATCTTCTTTTCACTTTCTTCATTACGGGTACACCCATCAGCTTCAAAGCCGCCGCATTGCATTGCTGTTCGTACTGCCCTTTCATTGGAACAACGAGCAGTTTCTTGCCGAGGTACAAGGCCTCCGCAGGGGTTTCAAATCCGGCGCCGCAGAAAATTCCGGTTGCCGTTGCCATGCTGGCGGAGAATTCTTCATTACTGACCGGCTGGACGGTAAGCTTTCCAAAATGGTAACGTTTCCTGGTATGCTTGGAGAAAATATGCCACTTTACCGATTTGAAGGTTGCCAGCAAAGGCAATAACTTTTTGTCATCATAGGCCGGCAGGTATACTGTATAGTGACCCTTATCCATGACCTCCATGTTCCTTATTCTGGACCGGATTACCGGCGTGTACATATTCTCATCATACTGCGCAAAATGAAAACTGACCGCATCACCCACGGGTGCATAGTGATGAAGTATCCAGTAACCAACCGGGTCAAGCTTTTTTGGTTTGGGCGCAAGGGGGGATAGCAGTGCAGCCTGATGACTCAGTCCAATGCAGCGAACACCCCTGACCCTGCATGCCCAGGATGATATTGGTTCGAAGTCATTGATAACAAAATCATAACTGTCTGCCGGGAAGTGCTCGATCTCTTTGTAGACCTTCCTCGCACTATTGCGCCGGAACGTTTTGACAAGGTCTACTCCCCCTCTCTTTCCGAAGTAGAAACTTAATCCTTTGGATTTGTACTTGACCGTATACGGAAGGCGGATATCTGCCTGTGCCCCGCTGATGAAAACATCTGTTTCGCCGTACTCCCGGAGGATGGGAACCACATCCTCCGCCCTGGCGATATGGCCATTGCCCGTCCCCTGTATGGCATAGAGGATCTTCACTTCTTAACCGTAAGAAACTGATGGAGAAAGTTCCTGGAGAGATGGTCATCACGTTGATCGTTTTCCCGGATCTTTATTGCCTGTGCGTGGCTGTCTTCATTATAGCGATAAATTCTCCAATCCATTCCGTCGAATTCAAGCGCAGTCAGGTTTTCAACCCAGTCGCCGGAATTCAGATATGTTACCTCGCCCTTGTCGGTGATTATTTTCCGCTGTTGAGGTTGATGGATATGGCCGCATACCACGTAATCGTACCTGTTTTCAATGGCTATGTCGGCTGCAGTTTTCTCGAAGTTGTTGATGAACGTCAACGCGGTCTTGACGCTGTCTTTCACTTTTTTGGAAAGCGAAATCTTCCCCCGGCCAAGTTTCGTCAGGAGCCAGTTTGCGACGGTATTTATCACAATTAGGGTATCATAGCCGGTGGCTCCCAATTTTGCCAGCCACCTGGAATGCCGCATAATCACATCAAACACATCCCCATGAAATATCCAGGCGTTTTTGCCATTCAATTTGAGAACGATCTTGTTTTCAATCCGAAAGGATCCAAGCCTGAATCCCGAAAACTTCCTGAGCATCTCGTCGTGATTCCCGGTGAGGTAGATCACCCTGGTGTTCTTGGTGAGCAGTCCGGTGATATGCTTTATCACCTGCATGTGGGACTTTGGCCAGAAACGCTTCGAAAACTGCCACATATCGATGATATCTCCGTTGAGAACCAGTTTTTTGGGCCTGATGGATTTAAGGTAGCGCAGGAGCTCTTCGGCATGACAACCGTAAGTACCCAGATGAATATCGGACAATACGACTAATTCAACTTCCCTTTTCTTTTTCCCCATTTCAAACGCGTACACGGATTGGTTTGCGCAAAGTTAAGAACACCCCGGCTGGGGATGAGCCTGGAATTGTTATGAAATTGTTAAGGTATGTGGGGTAAGGGTATAGGGAGGGTATAAGGGTATAGGGATATAAGGGTATAGGGATATAAGGGTATAGGGGTATAGGGGTATAAGGGTATAAGGTATGAGCCGGTGTCTGAGCGGAGCCGAAGACACGGGCTATGCTTATCACATCACTCTCTCATCGATGTGGTTCGATGTGGATCAGGATGTTTCCCAGTTCCGGTATCTCCAGCCTCAGTTTATCCTGAAGATTGTGCGCGATCTCATGCCCTTTTTTCACCGAAATGTCGGCGTCAACTATGACGTGAAGGTCGACCTGGTACTTCATCCCGTTCTTGCGGATCAGGCATTTTTCCGTATCGATCACGCCGTCTGTTTTTTTGGATACGCTTCGGATGGAGGCAGTCAGGTTCTCGTACGAATTCTCGTCCATGATCTCCCCTAACGCCGGTCTGAAGATGGAATAGCAGTTGTACAGGATAAACCCGGAGGCCAAAAGCGCCGCCCAATCGTCCGCTGCTTCATAACCTTCCCCGAAGATCAATGCAATTGAAATTCCGGCAAATGCCGCCACCGAAGTTATCGCATCACTCCGGTGGTGCCACGCATCCGCCCGCAATGAAGTGCTGTTCGTTTCTTTGCTTTTCCTGATCACAAATCGGTACGATACCTCCTTCCACAGTATGATCGCGGCCAGAACATAGAGCGTAAATGATTTTGGCGATTCGTGCGGTGTCCTGATATTATGGATACTCTGATACGCAATGATTGCCGCTGACAGTATCAGGAATCCAACTACCAGGAAAGTAACCAACGGTTCAATCCGCCCATGGCCGTAAGGGTGATTCTTGTCCGCAGGCCGGCTGGCATACCGGAGTCCGAGCAAAACCAAAAACGAAACGAAAATATCCGTTGTCGATTCAATGGCGTCAGCGATAAGTGCGAATGAGTTGCCGAAGAAACCGGCCGCCCATTTGATGACCGCAAGGACGGTATTGCCCACTATGCTGAAAGACGCTGCCTTGATTGCATCCTCTTCCTTCGTCACAAATCGCTTACCAAGCTTGGGCCTCATGTACTTTCAGTAAACCACAAAATGCCGGATTCACATCAACCGGTCCTTGCCCCTTTGCCCCTATCGCTGAACTGCGGGCCGCTCAACTCCTGAGGATCCGCTGCAGGTCCCCTCTGGCGGTCAACACAAGGTCAGCCAGTTCGCGAAGTACGCCGCTGCCTCCTTTGGCAAAAGTCACCAGGTCTGCGGACTGCTTCACATAGGCAAGCGCATCCGCC
This sequence comes from Cyclobacteriaceae bacterium, assembly GCA_036515095.1. Classification (GTDB taxonomy): domain Bacteria; phylum Bacteroidota; class Bacteroidia; order Cytophagales; family Cyclobacteriaceae; genus ZC4RG29. Next base: position 3,718 of record DATBVZ010000474.1, read on the forward strand.
GGGCAAACACTGAGCCCTACGATCCGAAAAACCCCACGGTCACTGAGATCATCGCCGATGAAAGCGACTTCCTTTAACTTCAGCTTGTAGTGTTCGGCAAGTTTTTTTACCGTTGATACTTTATCAAGGATGCCCTGGTGGCAGAATTCCATTTTCAGGTCAGCACACCACCGGCTTACCGTATCCGACTCCCGGCCGGAGACCACGCCCGTTACAACACCGGCCATCCTGAGATAGGGAATTATGGCGCTATCCCTGAAATGAAACTGCTTTGACCCCTTCCCGGAAGGGTCGTAAATAACTTTGCCATTGGTCAAAATACCATCTGATTCGCAGAAGATGCCGCGTATGCCCGCGACCTTCTTCCTCAGATCCTTAGAAAATTTGCTTTTTCCTGCCAAAACAGTTTATTGAGGGTCCAAGTTTACCCTAAAATGGCGAAATAGCAGGACATTTTCAGTGAAAGAATTGGCGGATTGAAGCGT
>DATBVZ010000475.1:0-5221 GCA_036515095.1 Cyclobacteriaceae bacterium
CTCACCCAGGTAGACTTTGCCGTGGTATGGCGGTACTTTGCGTGGACCAATCAAACCCTCGCCGCAATTGTATTGTGGACCATAACCGCTTACCTTATCAAAGAGCGGAAGCAATACTGGATAACCCTGATACCATCGGCATTCATGACGGCGGTAGTGGTATCGTATTTGCTGCTGGCGCCGGAGGGATTTCAACTTCCCGTGAATATTTCTTATATCGCCGGCATCGCGGTGACCGTAGGTCTGACTATTTTGTCAGTGTCAGCAGTCTACAGGGGAAGGATACAGGACAGGGTATTGGTTCAGAAATAATCCGGCTTTCATGAGCTGGGAATGCGGCGGATTCAAACATCAAAATACTTCTCCATCGAGAAGGCGTCGGCAGGTTGGGAGAAGTGGACCTTAACACGCCTCCACACATTCTTGAAAAGTTCGGATTTCCGGTAGTCGTCGAGGTACCGGCTGTTCTCCCAATGACTCACCGTGATAAATACATTCGGATCATCCGTATCACGCATTAATTCCAGGTGGCTGCATCCATCCATATTCTGGATTGCCGCCTGGGTCCGCTCATAGATATCCAGAAATTCATCTACCGCGTCGGGGACGAAATGCATTCTCACAACACGTATGATCATAAAATGACGCTAAGCACCACCCGAAGTTACTATTTACAGGGGAAATGCCTTATTCTTCAAAGGAAATGTTCACCATGCTGTCATAGCTAAGTCCAAGGAGTTCCGAGGCGTTGCCTTTGTAAATGCCGATTTCAAGAAGTTCAAGGCTGTTGAACAGCAGAAAGCATTCGCCTTCATCTGCCTGGTGGTACTGAGTATGGATGCGCCTGAACTTCTCTCCTCCGAACTGGATCGTAAATGACCTTCCTTTGCTTAAGGTTTCAAAGGCCTTCCGCGGTATATTGGTGATAAGATTTCCAAATGAGTCCACGTGTATTACATGGCCAGCGATCAACTTTTTTGTAGCCTTTACCTGCCGGTCGATCATCTTTTTAAACATACCGGCAGGTTTGCCCAGGTCGTTGATGCTGGCTCCGCCGGCGAGCCTGGCTGCGGCAGGGGCGAGGACGTCGCGTTCGGGAAAGGTTGATTCAACCGGATTTACGGAATTGAGGATCACCAGGTTCTGGTGAGGCTTTTCGCTTATGAGTCCGAAGAGTCCGTTATCACTACCCACAAAAAAGTGATCCTCCAGTTGCAACGCTATCGGTTGATCATCCCGGTTGCCGGTAGCATGTACTCCCACAAGATGAATCGTACCCTGTGGAAAGTCGTGAAAGACCGAACGCAATACAAAGGCGGCGTGGGCAATGTCGCAAGAGGCAATGCCGTGGGTGAGGTCAATAATTCCAACCCCCGGGTTGACACTGAGAATGCGTGCTTTTATGCCTGCCACATAGTGGTCATTTTCGCCGGAATCAGTGATAAGCGTAATGATGGCCATAAAAGGACTGATTAATGCATCGGATAACACCTCACGTTTTCCGGAGAGGTGGGGCCGGAACGTCAAATTATGCCGGATTATAGTTATTTTTGTATAGTTAAAATAAATTTTTTTAACGTTTGCGTAGTTTATATGTAAAAATCGGATTCCTTCTTTGATAGAAAAAATAGTAACACTGGACAACATTTCGCTCGTTGAGTTCCTTGGAGTAGAAAACAGGACCATTGATTCGCTCGCTGCGGCATTCCCTAAAAGCAAGATTGTTTCACGCGGAAATCAGATCGTGATCAAAGGAAGTACTTCGGAGATCATTCAGATCGATGACATCCTCAATTCGTTGATAGAGCACTACCACAAGTATGGCAGGATCACGGAGGAGAACGTGCAAAGTTATATCACCCGCGAGCAGGAGATCATATTGCCGGAAGGAGTAGGTGGTGCCCAGGAGGATGTGATTATCTATGGAACGAAAGGAGCGCCGATAAGACCCAAGACGATCAATCAGCAAAAGTTGGTCGACCTCGTGAAAGACAATGACCTCGTTTTTGCGCTTGGCCCCGCGGGAACCGGGAAGACTTACATTTCTGTAGCGCTGGCTGTACGTGCCCTAAAAAATAAGGCCGTCAAGAAGATCATTATTACCCGACCCGCCGTGGAAGCAGGCGAAAACCTGGGCTTTTTGCCCGGCGACCTGAAAGAAAAGATCGATCCCTACCTGCGTCCCATCTACGACGCCCTCAACGATATGATCCCGTTTGAAAAACTGCGGTATTATATGGAACGGGAAACCATAGAGATCGCACCGCTGGCCTATATGCGGGGACGGACATTGAATAACGCCTTCATTCTGCTGGATGAAGCGCAAAACACCTCGCCCATGCAGATGAAAATGTTCCTCACCCGGATGGGCCCCGATTCCAAAATGATCGTCACAGGCGATGCCACACAGGTTGACCTGCCTCCAAAACAACAATCGGGCCTTCGGGAAGCCATCCGGATCCTGAGCGAGGTAAAGGGCATCGGATTTCTCGAGCTTAGCGAGAAGGATGTGATCCGGCATAAGCTGGTACGCGATATCATTGATGCCTACCGCCGTGAAAATCATGCAGCCAACCGTTGAAGCATTCCCGGATCTCACCGGGATGGTAACTCTCCAGGGCGCAGGCATTGCGTTTCGTGCCTAACAACAGGGCTACTGTATAACCAGGAAAAAGGAAGTTGTCAAAAAAGTGAACCGGTTTGCAGAAACCCGCCGGCAATGCATGCAAATCCGGACTTCAGTGGTTAACTTTCCACATGATTCAATGGACCCCCTATGCGTTTGTTCGGATTGCGTTTTATTTTATCGCCGGAATTTTGTCAGCGATCTATTTTCCCCTTAGGATCGCACTGGAACCGGCTTTGCTTACCGGGTTCGCATTAGTGGCGCTTTATCTTGCGCACGCGCTGCTGTGCTGGAGATCAAGCCGAAAGTTCAATCCGGGCTGGTCGGGTCTGCTAACTGTAGCGCTGATGGGCTATCTTACCGTTACGCAGCGTTCTGAAATAAACCGCAGCGATCATCTTATCCACAATTCGGATACCATACAATATTACAGGGCGGTTATAACCTCCTATCCGGGAGAGGGCCCAAAGACGTGGAAGCAAATAGCGGAGGTTAAAGGTATCCGGATTTCACGGGGATGGCTAGCGGCCTCGGGCAAGGTGTTGCTTTACATTAACAGAGAAGCTTATCCGCTCCCCTTCCGTTATGGCGACATACTGCTGGTAAAGGGAAATCCACAATTGATCCCGCGTCCGGCAAATCCGCACGAATTCGACTATGGACGGTTTCTCTCCTTGCGGTACATCGTTCACCAGCACTATCTTCAAAAGGATGCAGCCATACGAACCGGCAATAACCCGTCGAATGCGATCATGGCGCTCTCTATGGCCACCCGCACACGGGCCGTAGCGATCTTCCAACGCTATATTCCCGGCGATCAGGAACAGGGAGTAGCCTCAGCGCTGGTGCTCGGGGACAAAGGCGGGCTGGACGACAACCTATACGATGCATTCGCAGCATCGGGAACAATGCATGTCCTGGCTGTGTCAGGACTTCACGTTGGGATCATTTATGCGATGATGATGTTTCTCCTGCGTCCTGCCAGGAGGTTCCTGGGTAAGTGGGGGCTGGCACTGATCAGCATCCTGACCTTGTGGACATACGCATTTGTCACCGGATTGTCGCCTTCAGTGCTGCGGGCAACAATGATGTTCACATTTGTAGCATTCGCAGGACCCTGGGCGCGACGCACAAACATTTACAACACATTGGCCGTGTCGGCATTCGCGCTGCTTCTCATTGAACCTAACCTGATCCTGTCGGTGAGCTTCCAGCTTTCCTATGCGGCGGTGTTGGGTATCGTGTATTTCTACCCGAGGCTGGCTCCGGCCTGGCAACCCGATTCATGGATCGCCGTCAGGGTCTGGCAAATGAGCTGCGTTTCCATTGCTGCGCAGTTGGCCACGTTCCCCATTGCATCGTATTATTTTCATCAATTTCCGCTTTACTTTCTGATAGCCAATCTGCTCGCCATCCCGCTGTCGTTCGCAATATTAGTGACCGGGATCGGTTTGCTCGCCTCGGCACTCTGGACTCCTCTGGCATGGGCCATGGGTCATTTACTCAGCTATTTGATCCTGACGCTGAATAAGATCGTAGCGATCACAGCGGATTTGCCTTTCAGCACAATTGATGATCTGTATATCACCCCGCTGCAGTGCTGGATGCTAATCGGTTTGGCCGGTGCCGGCATACTACTTTGTGAATTGCGTCAATTTCGCGTGATGTACCTTGCTGTCTTCTTTTCCCTGGCCTTCGGCTTTGATCAATGGATAAGGGAATTCCGGGAGTCGCAAGAAAACAAGGTGGTCGTTTATCAACTATCGGGTCACTTTGCAATGGACCTGATCCATAACGGAACATCGTACTTTTTCGCAGACTCTCTCCTGGCTAAGGACGCGAAGAGCATTGACTACCACATCACCGCGAACCGGATGGCATCCGGTGTGCGGGAGATCTGTAATGGGCAGGACCAGCCATTTGCCCGTGAATTGGGAGGAGCCCGGCTCATCCGATGGAAGGAGTACACGATTATTCATATTTTTAGCAATGATTTCAAATGGCCTGCGGCTTTACCCGTAGATTGCGCCATCGTAAGCAACAATGCGCTGCGGACGCTGGGCAAACCGGAAGTTGATGTCCATCTGCCTCAGCTGGTTGTCGACGGAAGCAATTCTGCTTATGTTACGCGAAGACTGGAAGAAGAAGCGGCCAGGCGTGCCATAGCTTTTCACGCGACGCGCGAGGCAGGAGCTTATGAAAAGGAAATTTAATAGCTATGCAATTGGTAGAGTATACAGTCAACGGCGGGATCGGTTCGATCACCATGAATCGTCCGGAGAAGCGAAACGCGCTAAGCCCGGAATTGATTGGCGATATTAGAGCGGCTTTTGTCCGGGCAGAACGCGATGATCAGGTGCGGATTGTGGTGCTTAAGGCAGCTGGCGAATCCTTTTGTGCGGGAGCGGATCTTGAATATCTTCAGAAGCTTCAGCAATTTACCTATGCCGAAAACCTGGAGGATTCGGCGCGACTCAAAGACTTGTTCTGGCAGATCTATACGCATCCAAAGGTTGTAATTGCCCAGGTGCAAGGCCATGCCCTGGCGGGAGGGTGCGGATTGGTGACGGTATGCGACTTCTGCTTTGCTTCAAG
>DATBVZ010000476.1:0-2118 GCA_036515095.1 Cyclobacteriaceae bacterium
ACAAGCCGGTAAGCGTTGTGCTGGCGCGTGACCTCGTAGGAAAATATTTTTCCGAAAAAAGCAAAGACCTTCCCTTCGAAGATTATAAGCCCGGAGACAAGACCATTCCCTATGCCGTAGTGCAGGAGTTTCCGGGTACCCGGCTCGTAGGCGTGCGGTACGAACAGCTGATTCCGTATCTCCAGCCATATTACGATATGGACAAGGCCTTCTGTGTGGTTGCAGGCGATTTTGTCACAACGGAAGACGGCACGGGTGTGGTTCACACTTCGCCTACTTTCGGAGCCGACGACTTCCGCGTGGCAAAACAACACGGAATTCCTCCGCTGACGGTAAGGGATGAAGCCGGCAACGAAGTGCCTACTGTGGATAAACACGGAAGGTTCATTTCCCGGATCGGGCAGCACCTGGCTGATGCGGTGAAAAAGTACCGGATCAAAACGCACAAGCCGCTGGGTGCCGATGATTTTTATGTGAAAAACTATACGGACGAAGACGAAAGTGATCCTGACTACAAGACCACCGATGTTATCATCTCCATCATACTGAAAGAAGAGAATAAGGCCTTCAGGGTGGAGAAGTATGAGCATACCTACCCGCATTGCTGGCGTACCGATAAGCCGGTGCTTTACTATCCGCTGGATTCATGGTTTATCCGGACTACGGCATTGAAAGATAAAATGGCGGAGCTGAATAAGACTATCAATTGGAAACCCGAGTCAACCGGCTCAGGACGTTTTGGAAACTGGCTTGAAAACCTCGTCGACTGGAACCTTTCACGTTCACGCTTTTGGGGGACGCCGTTGCCGATCTGGCGGACAAGAGACGGCAAAGCAGAACTATGCATCGGCTCGATTGAATCATTGTTGAACGAAGCGGAGAAATCAGCGGCCATGGGCGTAATGTCAAAGGCTGATCTTGACAGGCTGCTTGCAAACAGCACCACGGATGCATTCGATCTCCATCGTCCCTTTGTGGATGAAATAGTATTGGCAAGTCCTTCAGGCGAACCTATGTTTCGTGAGCCGGACCTGATCGATGTCTGGTTTGATTCGGGTGCCATGCCTTACGCACAGTGGCATTATCCCTTCGAGAACAGAGATATCTTTGAAAAGAATTATCCGGCGGATTTCATAGCGGAAGGCGTAGACCAGACCCGCGGCTGGTTCTTTACGCTGCATGCCATAGCTGTAATGATCGATGCATGCAGCGATGAGATCAGGACAGTCAACAAACGAGTGGGTAACGGCGGGGTTGCTTTCAGGAATGTAATTTCAAACGGTCTGGTACTGGACAAAAACGGGAACAAGATGTCGAAGCGGCTTGGCAACGCGGTGGATCCTTTCGACGCAATCTCCAGGTACGGCCCTGATGTTGTCCGTTGGTACATGATTGAAAATGCGCCGCCATGGGATAACCTTAAATTCAATTTTGAGGGAGTTGTGGAGGCGCAACGCAGATTCTTCGGTACCATGCTGAATACCTACTCATTCTTTGCGCTGTACGCGAATATCGATGGGTTTACCAGGGACCAGGCGAACAACGGTCCGTCCTGGGCCCTGACCAGCCTTGACCGGTGGATCCTTTCAAAACTGCAGGCACTCATCGTTGAGGTTGACAAGGCTTACGCTGAATACGAGCCCACACGCGCGGTGCGGGCAATACAGGAATTTGTCAACGATCATCTGTCAAACTGGTATGTCAGGCTGAACCGGAAGCGGTTTTGGAAAGGAGATCTTGGTGAGGATAAGCGGGTGGCATACGAAACACTTTATGAGTGCATCCTGGTGTCGGCGCAGTTGATGTCGCCTGTTGCGCCGTTTTTTGCGGAGTGGCTGTACAAGAACCTGACGGACAATATCCGCGATGTTGCGGAGGTTAACGGAACTCACGTTAGCCGGATTTCCATCCACCTTACCGACTGGACACGACCGGATAAAGGCCGCGTGGACGAGGAGCTCGAAATAGCAATGGACTATGCGCAGCGAATCTGTTCGCTGGTACACTCCCTCCGCAAGAGTGCCAGGGTAAAAGTACGTACTCCCCTGCGTAAGGTGTTGGTGCCTGTTTTGGATGCCTCGTTTGCCGAGCGGGTGAGGCAGGTTGAAGACATCATTC